>CAZYGP010000001.1:0-46106 GCA_964647265.1 uncultured Acidimicrobiaceae bacterium
GTAGCGGGGGCGGGATTTGAACCCGCGACCTTCGGGTTATGAGCCCGGAGGGACGCTGGGCATC
The DNA here is from genome assembly GCA_964647265.1 of uncultured Acidimicrobiaceae bacterium. Taxonomy (GTDB): domain Bacteria; phylum Actinomycetota; class Acidimicrobiia; order Spongiisociales; family UBA5794; genus SZUA-442. Next base: position 65 of record CAZYGP010000001.1, read on the forward strand.
CGGGTTCGATAACTCCCAGATGGGGCGTTTTCCGGCCCTTCTTGCTGGCTCCCTCCCGTCCCGTGACCCCCCGTGACGGTGGGTTCGTTTGACACACGTTTGACACGGGCCATAAGGGCTGCCCATCGGGTTGTCGACGCCCTCGGCGCTGGACCTGCGCGAGCCCCAGTCCATATGGTCCAGTTGGACCACCGGCAGGATTCGCCGTCCGAGCCGTCTGCAACCATTAGCTGAGGTTTCACGAAAGCCCACTCCCCCATGGCTCATGAAAGGCTTGTCAAGCGGGCTGAGAGGACCTCAGACGCGGCGGAAGCGTCAGAGTACGCCATGGTCGGTAACGCCTCTACGGGACCGGTCAAGCCCACGGGCGCCTCTGTGCAGCGGGCGCTACGACCGCGGGACCTGCACGAAGAGAACGAAACGGGTCACGACCGAGAGGAATCCCCGAATTCCGGGGTGTGTCGCTGAGCGTCACAACTGGAATTGGGCGTGCGGCCTGCCATGCTCGTCACTCCATCGACGACCATCTGGTAGGCGAGTGAGTGGAGGAAGGCGTGGCTGTGGACTCGCTTCTCGATGCCCGCTCGTCGTGCCACAACCTTAAGCATCCGCGTCACCTCGCTCTTGCTCAATAGTCCGCTAGGCGCGCCAGCACCGTTGGCCGCCGCAGTTCTCGGTTTCGGTCGGGTGGTTCAGAATTCACCGTTGACAACCGCAAACGGCGAACAGTCGCATGCCTTGCGGAAAGATCGTCTGGTGAACTGACCGGCGACGACGTCGCTGATGAAGGACATCGAACGCACGAGCAGCGGTCTGAGTGCGCCGCCACGCCTCAAGCCATGCTTTGCACTTCTGGACCGATGCGCGAGCCATGCTCGACAGTCTCGAAACTCAGCCGCTCGCCTTCGATCGCTATCTCAAATGCCTGAAGGTCAAGCTCGACCAGGGCGAGCCAGCCCTCACGCGAAGACTCGGAGGAGTAGAACGGCTCGGCACTATTGACCTCCTGGCACCAAAGGGGACCAGCGCGTTCGATCGGGCTTGATGCGTTACGGGTCAAGGGCTTCGCCTTCATGCTCAGGCGCCCCAACTGCTTGACGGCGTCTTCATCTGGGTAGCTCGACCAAGAAGCATCCAGATACCTGCAACCAGCTAACAGATTTCGATGGCAGCGATGTGGTAGTGGGTGACGATGTCCGAGCGATAGAGGATCTCGATCCGATCTGCACGCTCATGCCTCATCCGTCTGCTGTGAACTCGGTCATGGTGGATCGCATTGCTCACGGCCCTGAGGTGACCCGCAGGGATGCTCTGCACCAGGACTCCACCACCGCGATCGAACGGGGCGCGACTGATCTGACCCCAACACAGCGGCGTTCGGCAATCTGTCCTGCACCACGTGGTGGGTCCGGCAGCGAACACGGGAGGAAACGTCGACACCGGCAGTAGCTTCTCAGCCGCTAGCGGCCGCTACCGTGGCGAACGCCGAATCCGCAATCCCATTGCAGGTCATGGATACTCACAAAGGATGGCGCCGCGGACTGACGTGGACAACAGCGGCCCTCTCGGAAGGGCAGCTCCGCAACGCAGGCGATTCGGTCCTGGACTTCCGGACCTTCCGGGACAAGTACATTCTGCCGAGCAGGACAGTCACGGCAAGTAGGCCCAGCCTTGACAATGCGGCAGCCCCACTCCTCCACATGCTCAGCCGGAACCCATACGGCATTGCCAGGTTTCGAGTCGACTTCGCCTTTGTTCCAGAACGCCTTGCTGTCGAAGCGGACGGTCGAGCATGGCACGACGCCGATCGCGACGCGGCAAGAGATGCATTTCTCGAAACGCTCGGATGGAGGACCATCCGATTCACCGGTAGCCAGATCTATCGAAACGTCGATGACGTGGTCGCCCAGACCATCGCTGCACTCGCAGATCGCTCGGACATCGTCACCTTCACTGAACCCGAAGCGGCGGACCGCGTGTCGATCTGGCGACGGTTCTGGAACTGGCTCACTCGCCGAAACAATCGCGACACCGTCGATCCATACGTCTCACTGACGCCGATCAAGCGGCCGATCCCACCGTGGAAGGCGGATCTCGACAACAACCAACGGCTCGCAGTCGACTCCATGGAAGGCGTTGTGCAGGTCATCGCACCCGCAGGATCAGGGAAGACACGAACGATGATCGGACGCGTCCAGGAACTCATCTCCCGCGGTGTCCCCGCAAGCCGGATCCTGTGCTCAACCTTCAACCGCGCTGCACGAGAAGAACTCGAGGATCGCCTCAAGACCCTCGGAATCGGTGATGTCGAGGTTCGGAACTTCCATGCCCTAGGTCGTCACATCCTCGACGAGGAGGGCCTACTCCGGGCCAGCGTCGGAACCGTGTCGTACGGTCAGTGGAGACGAATCGCAAAACTGGCAATGGACTCGACCACGGACGGGGTATGGATTGACGCCCCCGCAGAGAGGTGTTCGAACGAGCGGCGTCGCGGGTCAACGACCTGGGCCTTCTCTCCGAGGAGATCGATCTCCGCTCTGGCGCCTTGATCGGCTACCTCCGACGGGCGTTCAGCCACATCGGGCTCATCAGCGCTGCGTGGCCGATCTCCCGGGCGGAGCTTGCCGAAAGAGCCTCATCCCCCCGACCGCTGGCCCCACGCTCCCGGCAACGGTGTCGTGACGGCGGTGTGATCACGGCGATCCGTTCGACGGATCGGTGCGGACGGCATCGGCGACGTCAGCCCGCTCCGCCTGCGAGTTGCATTGCGTACGCTGAGCGCTTCAGGCGCACCATCGCGACGATACCCAGTGCCGGGCCGAGTGCTAGCACCGGAAATGCCCAGCGCCAACCCCACATTTCGGCCAGGAGCGGGACACCCCGAATGGTCACGAGCGTCAGGAGGAACCCCACCGCGGTCTGGAGGGTCAATGCTGTCCCGCGGTGTGCGTCCTCGGCCGTCTCCGTCACCATGGCCGAGAACTGAGCCGAGTCAGCGACAACCGTCGCTCCCCACACGAGGAACACCGGGAGGACCAGCCAGGGGGTCAGACCGAACACGAGCGGAGTCAACATGGCGCAGGTCCCGGAGATGGCCATCGCTCCGCCTGCGATCACGGTGCGTCCACGCCCGTCGGCGAGGACACCTGCCAACCATGCACCGAGCCCCCCTATCGCGATGATCGCAAAGGTCGCGCCCGGGACCCACCGGTCCCCGATTCCAGCGGACGCTGCCGATGCGGCGAGGAACGCAGCCGTCCATGTCCACATGGCGTACAACTCCCACATATGGCCGAGGTATCCGTAGGTCGACAGTCGAATTCCCCGGTTGCGGAGTACGCCCCTCACCTGGTCCCACGAGAACCGCACCGGCACTGTCTCATACGGCCCATCGCTCACGAGAAGGCCAAGCACGCCGACCCCGATGAGCGCGAGTGCCGACGCTGCGATCAGCACTCCCTCCCAGCCGAAGCCCAGGCCACGGATCAGATGGGGTGCGGCGCTACCGACGGTCAGGGCTCCCACGAGCACTCCAAGTGCCATGCCCCGCCCACGTTCGAACCAGCCCGCCATCGCCTTGAGGCCGCTCGGGTACACACCGGCAAGGGCGACACCGGTCACAAAGCGAAGCCCGAAGGCAGCCAGCGTGTCGCCCGGCCCGAGAGCGAGGAGCGAGAGGTTGACGGCAGCACCGATCACACCGGCAACCACGAACAGGCGTCGCGCAGGAATGATGTCGGGAAGGTTCAGGAGGCCCGAGACCAGCGCTCCCACGACGAAGCCGATCTGCACCGCCAATGTGAGACCGGCAGCCTCACCCGACGTCAGCCCCCATGCGGTCTCGAGTTGGGGCGCAACCGCCGACGCCGAGAACCAGAGCGTGAGAACGAGCAGTTGGCTCGCCGAAATCGCCACAAGCGCGCTCCGCTGGCCGATCGGGCGCGCTCGGTCGGAGGCATCTACCGCTGTCATGGCACCTGGTTGACGTCTGATTCCTCACGCTTCGCGTCGGTGCCCGGCCTTCTGGCGACCACGACCGTGACGAGGGCTCCGCCGACGAGCAGGGCAAGGCCCAGCGAAAGGAATCCGGTGTTGTCGTTGACGAGATTCAGGGCGGTCTGTGACAGGTTCTCGACGAACCGGAAGAGGCCCGAGTCGAGGCTCGTGGCGCCCGATGCGAGCGTGGTTCCCCAGAACCAGACGATGTAGAGGCCGGCAGCGATGAGGATCACCCCTGAGAGCGTGTTGACGTGCTTCAGCACCCGACGAAACTGGCCCACGATGGACGACTTGCCGAGTGCCAGAGCGACCGTCAGCGCCACCAGGACCAGCGCCATACCTGCACCGTAGACGACGAACGTGACCAAGCCAGAGATGACGTTCGTTTGGGTGACCTGGCCAGCGACGACCGTCAGGAACACCGGAAGGGAGCACGACAGGGATGCGATGGCGTACGAGACACCGAACGTGAAGATCGACCGGAAGTCGCGCGTGCTGGGGCCTCGTTTCACCTTGAACAGGCTCACATTGAGGTCGAATCCGAGTACGAGGGCCACACCGAGGGCGATCACCCCGAGACCGATCACGAGCGCCAACCACGGTATCCAATCGATGAACGATCGGAAGCCGGCGGTGATCAACAGTCCGGCGAGACCGAAGACGACCAGGAAGCCGAGCGACACGGTGGCGCCGACAACGAGCGCTGACCTCACCGCACCAATCCACGACCGCGAGTCGCCGTCATCGATGCCCATGAAGTAGGAGAGATATGCGGGAAGCATCGCGAAGCCGCATGGGTTGATGGTTGCCACCATCCCAGCGGCGAATGCGAGGGCGATGGGTGCCTCGATCATGAGAGCAGGACCTCGGTGATCCGATCGACGAGCTGGCTCTCCGTCAGCGGCCCGTTGTGAACGTCGAGTATGAGACCGTCGGGGGAGATGAAGACGGTGAACGGCATCCCGAGACCCCCGAGCGCGGTGTAGAGCTCGCCGACGGGGTCCTCGGCGAGGTCGAACAGCGCGCCGGTCTCTTCAACGAGGTCCAGCGCCCGGTCGCGCTCGTCCTGGATGTTGATCCCCAAGAACGCGACCTGGTCGCCGAGCTGCTGCTGGGCGGGGAGGAAAGCAGCAGACATCTCCGCCACACACGACGGACACCACGATGCCCAGAAGTTGACGACCAGCGGCTCGCCCGCATAGGCGCCGAGGGAGATCTGCTCGCCCGCAAACGTCTCGAACGTTTCGCTTGGGATGGGTTCACCCTGAGGTTCATCGACTGACTCGGCGCTGCTCGAGCACGCCGCCACAATGAGAGAGAAGGCGATTAGGAGGACGGCCATCTTCGCTGTGCCCGGGAGATTCACGGTGAGTCCTGCTTTGTTGGGGTCCCACCTTCAACGCCCCGCAGCGCGCTTGGTCGCGACCAACTGTCGCGAACACGTCAAACTGGCGCTCGAGCGTGCCCTGGACACCGAGCGGCGCCCCCGCGGACTTCACCGCCGGGCAAGCCAACGACTCCGACCGCGTCCGTTGGCTGCGGGTGCGTTCCGCCGCACCTCGCCGCGGCGGCGGGGCGAGCCCACGAACCACTCAACTGTCGCCTCAACGACTTTGTGATGTTGGGTTCATCCCGGGAGCGGTTCCCCTGATGTCATATCCGCGTTCCATGAGGAGGAACCATGACCACGAGAATCGAGTCATTGACCCGTCCCAAGGTCGGGCAGGACACATCGAAGGGGTCGTCGCGTCGTACGGTCGGATTCGCCATCGCGGCGATTGGCCTCCTGCTGGCCATCGTCACCTTGGTGGCGAATATCAGCGCGGCAAACGATGTCGCCAGCGACCCTGCATCGTCGGCCGAGACGCTTGCCTGGAGCTTCGGCCTGACCACGACGGCGTTCGGCACGCTGAAGCTGGCCATCGGCATCATCCTGACCGCCATCCTGATCGGACTGTGGCTCCGTGTCGACAGCGTCGAGGCGGCATTGCCGAGGCTCAAGGCGCAAGCCGACCCGGTCCTGGCGTCGGGGGATGCCGACTCGGCCCAGGGGCGTATCCAGCAGGGCTCGACGGTTCCGGCCCCACTGCCGATCCACACGATGGCAAAGCGCCTGTGGGCGCCCATGCTCGCCATGGGCTACATGTTCGTGCTGATCGGGCTGGCGGTGTCGTTCAGCTGGGCGGATGACCCGACCGACGTGGCAGCGTCGGCATGGACGCAGGGGCTGCAGTTCCTCGGCGAGGGATTCCTTCTCGCCGGTATCTCGTTCCTGCTCGGAACGATCCTGGCCTCCTTGCGAGAGGGCGGGGGACAAGTGCAGGCGTCGCTCGGCCTTACGGTCAAGACGCTGCGCATGCCGACGACGGCGAAGGCGTTCATCACCCTGATGATGCTCGGCCTGATGACGTCGATCGCCCAGTTCGTGCTGTATGTGGTCGTCGCCTCGGGCGTAGACAATCCCGCAGCGTGGTTTGCGTGGCTCGGACCACTTCGCGAGGTCGGTCTCGGGCTGCTGCTCGCAGGGATCGTGTTGGCGCTCGTGACGATCGGCAACGTACTCACCTTCCAGTTCGACCGCATCCGCCAAATCATTGCCACGGGCAATTGAGAAGAGGACGATTCACATGACTACAACCACAACATTCGACTACGAGGTCTCACAGAAGGGCCTCGGCTACAACGGCCCCCAAGCCATGGGTCGCCGGCTCTGGGCGCCCATGTTCGCAATGGCGCTCCTCGGCTTCGCCGTCGGGTTCGTCCTCGCGGTGGTTCGAGCATCCGAGATCGCATCGTCCGGTGATCCGGAGACCATCGTCCGTCTCGGTCAGCTCATTCCCGCCTTCATGTTCGTCGGGTTCGTCGGCGTGTTCGCGGCGATCTCGTTCGCCATCGCACGGATCCTCGGTGTGTTCCGTAAGGGCGGCGGCGAGATCCAGGAGGCAGCGGGCCAACCGGTGCACACACTGCGGATGCCCGTGACGGCCAAGGTCTTCCTGGCCTCGATGATGATGGCCGCCATGATCATCATGGTGGCGATCGTGCTGCACTTCGTCGTCGCGGCGAATGCAGGGACGTGGTCACCGGAGAGCATCGAACAGTGGGCGATCAACCTGGAAGGCGCTCGCCGAGTCGGTGTGTCGCTCTTCCTCTTCGGTATTGCCTTCGGGCTCGGCACCATCGTGACGGTGTTGCGGTTCCAGGGTGTGCGTATCAGGGAGCTTGCAGCAACCCACGGTTGAGCCAGTTCATGCGGCGAGGCGCCCCGCGGTGTCGGGGCGCCTCATCGCGTGTTCCGTTCGGTCCGAAACAGTAGGAATTCCGACAGTCGTGGCGGCCTCGCGGCGATTGCGGCGTTGGCGATCTCATGGCACGGAGGACCAAGGCTGAGAGCGCCGCGTCGAAGCGGGCGATCGCTGATCAGCGCAGACGCGCCGCGGCAAGGCGGACGAAGATCCGTAACGGCATTCTCGTGGCTGTCGGAACCCTCGGCATCTTCGCAGCGCTCGTGATCCTCCGACCCGAGCCGCTCAGCGGTGATACCTCGGCAGAAGCGTGGGATCTTCCTGCGCTCGCCGGTGACGGCAGGGTGAAGCTCTCCGATTTCCGCGGCAAGCCGACCGTCGCGGCGTTCTTTGCGTCGTGGTGCGACGTCTGCGAACGCGAGATCCCGGAGTTCCTCGCCGTTTCCGAGCAAGTCGGTGATCAGGTTCAGTTCGTTGGCATCAATACCCAGGACGGCGGTCGAGGGATCGGCGACGCTCGGAAGTGGGGAATCGAAGGCGCGTGGCCCCTCGCCCGCGACATCGGCAGGAGCAACGGCAGCGGTCTTTCCAGCGGCACATTCGGTATGTTCGGATCCCCGATGACCGTCTTCTACGACGCTGAAGGCATCGTCATCCACGTGCAACGAGGCGGCATGTCGGGTGGGCAACTCGTCGGAGCCCTTCAGCAGTTCTACGGTATAGGCGGCTGATCCGGCCCTCGAGCCGGCTACCACGGAGGCTGTTGCGCCAGGGCGGTTCGCTGTGCGAGGAGGCGCTGGCGAGCGGACGTCACTCCTCGATGATCTCCGTGCCTGGTTGGTAGGTCGACCAGGCGAACCAGAACGTGTCGAGGTGGTGGGCCGGTGCGAGCCGGATGCCCTCCATCTCACCGGCAACTGCGGTACCGGTGATGTCCCAGGTCGATCCGGTCTGCTCGTCCATGAACTCTCCGTCCGACGCCACGAATGTCAGGGTGGCTCCATCGACCCTGGACGAGAAGACGCCCACTGAGCCGACATCACGGCCACCGTTGACGGTGCCGTCCTCCAGTGCGGTCGATTGCCCTGCTCGCCACAGGATCACCATCGGCATGTCTCCTACCTCGGTGTTCGTGGCTGTTGCTTCACCGTGCGACAGGGCGTCGAGCGTCCATGCCCGGGATTGACCCCCCTCGACGATGCCGACGACCCGCTGCATCGCCTGAGCTCGATCGTCGAGTGCCCCACGGAACAAGAAGGGACTCGCAGACTGATCGTCGTAGCCGACGTAGGGGTTACGGCCGTAGTCGCGTTCGTATCCGGTAGCGCCGCGGTCGAGTACGTCTGCGTCAGGGAAGGCCTCCTTGAAGTCGCTCCACGCGATGAGCGGCGATGGGATCGGGGCGAGGCGCCTTCCGGTGAGAACGCCCGCAACAGCGAGGCCGTCGAAGTGCGTCCACAGGGATTCGGTCGCCCTGTCGTACATCACCAGAGCCGAGGCGTAGAGGCGCCCGGACGTCCCGAAGGTGGTCTCGACACCGTCGATCACACGAGAGTAGGACACGGCGCTGTTGCACAGCGGGCAGTAGGTCACGGACACGGGTTGTCCCCCAACGACATCATTGACGATCTCGTGCCAGATGAGGACCTGCACGGGATACGCGTGCACATCGCCTTCGATCTCGAGGTATACGACAGGCTCGGCATCGGTGAGCCACTCGTCTGCCGCCTCCGTTGTCACGAAGGCCGGATCGTCGATTGGGGGAATTCCATCGGGAGGCGGTCCCCCCGAGATGATGTCGGCGGGATCGACGAGAGGCGTCGGCAGTTGCGGATCATCGATGGTTCGCAGGGCCGATGGTCCCTCCGGAAGGCCGGATCCGGCATCCGTTGGTGCGACCGTTGTCGATGTACCGCCCGCCGTCGTGTCGGGCGCCTCTGATGGCTGTTGGGTCGTGTCGACGGAGGACGCATCGATGTCGTCACCTACCCCCTTCGTTGCGCAGGCTGCGGCAACCACCGCAAGAATCAGAACGACGGCTGCGATGGCTGTCCGCATGGATGTCTCCGCTCTCCGGCTCCGTTGATTCCGATCATCGTCGTCATACAGCGTGCACCTGCCGCGCGCGGCCGAGGGCCACGAGGTACCCGACAGCCCCGCCAACCACCGCCGCGGCGAAGGATTCGAACGCGGCATTCCCCCACGGCAGCAGCGACGCGCCCTGGAGCGCGCCTCCCAGCGCAAGGAGGGTCGTGAGTGCTACGGCGATTGTGAAGCCGGCCATGGCCATCGGGAGCGGCCTGCGGTCCGATCGATCCGCGATCGGCGGCCATGCCGCGACGATCAGCGGGGCCAGGTGATATGTCGTTGTTGGAGAGATGCTCGCGAGCACTACCCATAGGGAACCGAATGCCGCAGCACCCAGGAGCGGCGCGTAGCTCTTGATGTTCATGGCTTGGCAACGCTCGCGATTACTGCCGCCGTTCGCCGATGGTCAGAACTCCGACAGTCTGGTCGGGACTCCGCGAGTCGTGCGACAGTCACCTCACGGAGCAGGACAGGCCCCAGTCGTACGTCTGGAACCCGACTCCGGGCGTAGCGGCCTCGATCGACTCCTGTGTCGACGGCTCGATCCAACTGCTCAACGCTGAGAGCACGGCGCGCCGGCGCGTGGGGAGGATCGTGGGCATACTCGCCGGCCGGACGAAGTCAGCGCCGAACCACAGGAACACCCTCGACAGCATCACCAGGTTGCGCTCCTCGTCGTAGATCAGGCCGCCCGATGCGAGGAAGTGGCGCATCTGGTCATCCAGTTGCTGGGCGATGACGACACCTCGGTACGGTTCACCGCGCAACGTGGGACATGACACAGATCCGCAGACCAGGGCAGCGTGGATGCGAGGGTCGCGGAACCTTCGCAGCTTGCCGTGCTCGATGTCGTCGAGCGACAGGTCCTCGCCGCCGATCCGTACGACCGGTTTGCGAAACGCACCGGGGACGAGCAGCACGGACGTCGCCCCCTGCTGCTGTGCCTCCGCCGCACGAGCGAGTGCGCCTGCGTTGTAGAGGTTGATCCACATGGCCAGTGCCTCGTCGCGGGTCAGCTCATCGGGATCGACCGCCCGAACGGAGGAGAGGTAGGCACCGAGGTCCCCGGACAGTGACGTGAGCACGCCCGGTCCGTTGTCGGCGAGTCTCGAGAGTGAGCCTGCCAGCGCCCCGTGGTCCATCGTGGAGGTCCCGAGCGGATTCGGTCTGGCCACCCGCGCAAGGGCTGACACGATCGACCATGCGGCCACGACCGGGTTTGGGCTATCGCTCATGGCTGTGCAAACCTCGGCGCGGTCCGGTCTCTTCCTGCAAGTGTGATCCTCGTCGAACGACCAATTGTCGGACGTCTGACACTGATCGAGCACTCCTCGTGGTCCAGGGCTTCCCTGCGTCTCAGGTGGTGCCTCCCCTGCGCAGTGCAACTCGTCTGGCGAGCTCGCCGAAGGTCGGGTCGATCTCGTAGCGGTACCCTTCCCACCACCCATCCTTGTCGGGTACGAAGCGCCGTGGGGAGGCGACCGACGAGGCAAGGGCTCTGGCCTTCATGGCTCGTTCGAGCTCCCGCATCGCGGCGTCGTCGAGGTCGGCCGCGGGGACCGGCGGAAGAATCTCCATCGACACGCGTTGCCCGATTCGAACGGTGGGGGCGAAGGGGTGGGCCCACACGGTGTGGCTCCCCGTCAGCACCACGGGCAGAAGCGGTCGGTCGACGCTCCGGGCGATCCGCGAGACGCCCGTTCTGAAGGCGACCTCGATACCCAGTATCGATCCCTGCGGGAAGACGACGAGGCTCTCCCCGGACTCGAAGACGCCGTGGATGTCACGCATCAGGCTCCGACTCGCCGCCACGCCCGGGCGCTCATCGACGCGAACCTGACGAGAAGCCCGCAGATAAGCACCGAGCACGGGCCAGTCGAACAGCTCGTCACGTGCGGTGAAGCGCAGGTCAAGGGGCAACCTGAGCAGGGCGAGAGCATCGGCGAATCCCTCGTGGAGGGACGCCACCACGTACTGGCTCTTCGAGTCCACGTGGTGCAGTCCGGTGATGTCGAGCCGAAGGTCGACGAGCCTCGCCGCGCTCGCCGCCCAGGTCCGCTCGGCTGCGCGCATGACTCGACGGCTCCCTGTGGCAGCCAGGACGGTCAGGAAGCGCCCGCCGGCGCCGACGAGGAGACGGGATCCAACAGCCACACGGAGTGCATCTGCATCGTTTGCGGCCACGAACCGAGGCAGCTCGCTCACAGGTGCGCGTACTGCACGGCTGCTGCCCTCTTCCTCGCACCCAGAACCAGCGTGGACACGGCGATGATCGCTGCCACGACATCGAACGGCAACACGTGCCGAATGAGGGCATCACGGTCGACGACCCAGCCACCATCGGCTGCGAAGCCGACGGCATCCAGGTAGCTCCAGATCGACCACACGCACACGGCCGCGACCATGAGCGCCGCCACCATGCCCGCACGTCGACCTGCGATCCACGTCACGCCGATGAGGACTGCCGCGGTGACCCACGCAATATCCATCGCGGACAGCAGCTGGAGGAACTGTGCAGAGGGCTGGAATCTGAGCGCGGCCGAGGACGCCAGGGTGACGAGGGCGACGGCTCCCGTGGTGAGGGCGACCACCGACGCACCGGAGGCGAGATGGCGCGAGGTCGGCGACAGCCACACGAACCACGGCCGGGGAAGGTACCGGGACAGGTCCCCGGCAAGGGCGAGGCCAAGCACGACCAAGGCGGCGAGGTGAAGGATCATGAGAGCGGAGAGATCTGTCGCCGCCGGCGCAGAGACGACGAGACCCGCCGCGGCGAAGATCGCCGCGGCGGGCACCACCCACAGCACCGCCCTTGCGACGGCTGCTTCGATCGCTACAGGGTCGCTCACACGAATATTCTCGCCTGTTCGTCCCGGTATGTCTCGAGGAGCCGCAGCCACACCTCGCTGAGAGTCGGAAACGCCGGAACGGCGTGCCACAGCGTTGCAAGAGGCACCTCGCCGACAATGGCAATGGTCGCGGCGTGCAGGAGCTCTCCTGCACGAGGCCCGACGAAGGTCGCGCCGATGATGATGTCGCGGGCGGGATCGATCACCAGCTTGCTCGTACCCTTATAGCCCCTGCCCAGCGTGGCGGCGCCAGCGACGTGGCCAATGTCGTAGCTGACGGTGTGGATCTCGATCCCTTGCGAGCGGGCCTGGGCCTCCGTCAACCCCACGGCAGCGAGCTCGGGGCTGGTGAAGACCACCCTCGGCGTGGCACGTGTGTCGCCCCAGGCACGTGTCTCGTTCCCCGCGACGACGGCACCTGCGATGCGAGCCTGATACTTCCCCGTGTGGGTCAACAGTGATCGTCCGTTCACATCGCCGACGGCGAACAGCCAGCCACCTGGAACGTCTCGGGCCCTGAGATGCTCATCGACCTCGATGTATGTGCCAGCCTCCAGCCCCACGGTCTCGAGGCCGACATCTGTTGTGTTCGGACGGCGGCCGGTGGAGACGAGGACCTCATCAGCCTCGATGGAGATCGTCGTTCCGTCCACGAGATCCACCACTGCCGTCACGGGCCCGTCGGTGCCAAGACGTCCGATCTCCGTCGTCACAGCCGACGTGTGCACGACGATGCCCATGCGGACGAGGGCGTCAGCGAGCTCCCTTCCGGCGAACGACTCCTCGCGAGGGAGGAGATGGTCGGCGAGCTCGAGGATCGTCACCTCCTCACTGCCCAGCCACTTCCACGCCTGGGCCATCTCGACACCAACGACGCCTCCACCGATGACGAGCAGCCGGCGCGGTGCCTTCTTCGCGGTTGTCACTGCCCGACTGTCCCAGATGCCCGCACCCGCAAGGCCGGGTATCGGCGGAAACGACGCAGACGAGCCGGTGGCGACAATCACAGCTCTATCCGCCCGGAACGTGCGAATGGCGCCCTCGGCATCGGTCACCTCGACACGACGTTCACCCGCCAGACGGGCATGGCCCCGGATGAGGTCGACGCCCGCCCCCTCCAGCCAGGCCACCTGTCCCGAATCGTCCCAGTTCCCGGACAGGGCGTCGCGCCGAGCGAGTGCCTCCTCGATGTCGATCGATCCCGTTGCAGCGGCCCGAGCGCCCGGCACCCTTCGTATCGCGTCGAGCGCCTCACCTGCTCGGAGGAGAGCCTTGGAGGGCATGCATGCCCAGTAAGTGCACTCCCCGCCGACGAGATCGTGTTCCACGAGCGCTACCCGCAGGCCGCCCCGTACGGCTATGTCTGCCGCGTTCTCACCTGCCGGCCCACCACCGATGACCACGACGTCGTATGACGTGTCGTCACCATCGGTGGGGAGCGGTGCTGGTCGGTCGTGGTTCTGCATCGTGGATCCTTTCGAGGATTGGCGCGGCTGGCGCGCCGAACGTTGTCTTCGTGAACCCCGCCGGGCATCGGTCGAACCTGGTCACCGGTTCGGCAGGCTGGTGGGTCGTCAAGGGAACGGATCGGTTGGCCCGGGGCTTCAGGGACTGTCGGGGTCCCGACACTCGCGGGCGACTCTCGGAATGGGAGGTTGTCGCGATCACTTGGTCATGGTGGGACCACGGCCGTGGCCGGGACCCTTCACGACCCAAGGAAACACACATGCAGACCACATCCGCCACCGTCGAGATCGGAGCCCCAGCGCAGAAGGTGTGGGAGGTCCTCGCAGACTTCGGCAACATCGCCGCATTCAATCCGGGTCTCATTCGCTCATACCTCACCGGCGAGTCAGCCGGTGGCGTCGGGGCGACCCGTCACTGCGATCTCGCCGTTCCCGGCGCCTCCATCGAGGAGAGAATCATCGATTGGGTCGACGGCGAGTCGTACACGGTCGACATCTATCAGGGCACCCGCAATCCGTTCGCCAGCGCCACAGCCACGCTCGGGGTGTCCTCCATCGATGCAGAGAGCTCTCGCGCGATGATGACGATCCGGTGGAAGGCGAAAGGTGGGATCCTCTCAGGGCTGCTCGATCGTGGTCTTCGAGGGCAGAACCGCAAGGCGATCAAGGGCGTCCTCGCCGGCCTGAAGCATCATGTCGAGACCGGTGCGCCCGTCGAGGCACGCCAGCGAGTTGACACGTCCTCCGTCAGTAGAGCGTGACTCAGCGCCACCCGCCTCGCGTGGGAGACGTTGTCGGCGACCCATCGGCAGTTCACCTGTGTCGAGCGAGCGCGAGGCCGAACCACTTCCTCTGATCCGTGTACCAACGCTCCACGCTGAGTCCGGCGCGAGTCAACTCATCGGACACCATCGAGCGACTGAACTTGCACGACACCTCGGTGCGGATTCGCTCCCCCTCACCAATGTGCACGGTGAGGTCGAGTGCGGCGCAATGCACACGCATGGCACGTGATGCCTCGAGCCACGCCTCCATGCGTGACTCCCGCCTGTTCCAAACCGGTCGATGGATGAAGTCCTCGACGGGGAAGTCCGTGCCGAGTTCCCGGTTGACGACGGCGAGGATGTTACGGGTGAAGGCAGCGGTGACTCCCGCGGCGTCGTTGTAGGCGCGGATCATCGTGGCAGGGTCCTTCACCAGGTCGACGCCGAGCAGGAATCCATCGTTCGGATCGAGCATCGCTGCGACACTTCCGTAGAAGGCGAGCCGCTCCTCTTCGATGAGGTTGCCGATGGTCGACCCGAGGAACGTCACAAGGCGCCTGCCCCTGCGAGGAACACGATCGAGGTCCACATCGAAGTCACCGACCAGGCCATCGATCGCGAGTTCGGGGTAGTCGTCGCACAGGGCGCGGACGGCCTCCTCGAGGGCTGATTCGCTGATGTCGATCGGTACGTAGCGGCGCCCCAGGTCGAGGTCGAGCATGGCATCGAGCAGAATGCGCGTTTTGTCTGCTGAACCCGCTCCAAGCTCTATCAACTCCTCCGGCCGCGTTCGGCGCATGATGTCGGTCGCCGAGGCACTCAGGATGGCCGTTTCGGTCCGCGTCAGGTAGTACTCGGGGAGGTGCGTGATCCGGTCGAACAGCTCGGATCCTGTGGCGTCATAGAAGTACTTGGACGGAATCGTCTTGGGTTCGACCGCCATTCCTGACAGGATGTCGGCGGCCAGCTCGGATCGATGATCCTGCAGTGGGGACAGCCTTCGAATAGTGACCGGCGCAGCCTCGGCGGTCCGCATCAGGCTCTCGTTCCATCGACGGCGGCAGATCCTGACATCATCGGGGAGTCCGACGGGGGCCACGCGAGACGGAATCCCGCAAAGATCTGTCGTCTTATCGGAAGGTCCCAATTCCGAAAGCTGCCCCTCGCCACCGACGCCGACGTCGCCCAGGAGGCTCCGCGCAGCACCCGGTAGTCCTCCCCGAAGAACACTTCCGAGTACTCCGGATACGGGAACGTCGTGTAGCCCGGATACGGGAGGAAGAGCGAGGACGTCCACTCGTAGACATCACCGATCATCTGCTCCACGCCGAGCGCTGAGGCGCCGTGTGGGTGACTTCCGACGGGTGATGGTCCCCACGTGGCGTGATCGAGGTTCGCGTGGAGGGGCGTCGGCGGATCGTTCCCCCACGGGAATCTGCGGGTCGTGCGCGTGGACGGATCCCAGACCGCAGCCTTCTCCCACTCTGCCTCGGTGGGGAGCCTCCCGCCCGCCCACCGGGCGAAGGCATCGGCCTCATGGTACGAGACGTGTTGGACGGGCTCTCGGGGATCCAAAGGGACGACATGGCCGAATCGGCGAACCACCCAGCCCCCTTCGAGGTCGGGTATCCATCCTTGGGGCGCATCATGGCCGACGCTTCTGAGCCACTCCCACCCGGCCTTGGACCACCACTCCGGTGTCCTGTATCCGCCAGCCATGACGAACTCGGCGAATCGACGGACGGTGACGGGGTAGCGGTCGATTTCGAACGCGTCGACGCGGACCGTGTGGGAGGGGCGCTCGTTGTCGTACGCACTCGACGAGTCATCGGTCCCCAGGGAGAATGGACCTCCCGGCACGAGAACCCGTGAGACGTCGTCCAACGTCCGGCGATGACGGCGAGGGAGCGACACGAGGGGATACGGGTCGAGATCTGGTCGCAGATCGAGCGCCTGGAGCATGGTCTCCTGGTGCTGTGCCTCGTGCTGGATGACCATGCCGAAGACGTATCCGTGCCTCGTGAGCCCGTCGTCGGGATCGAACTCACGACCGCCGAGGATGCTGAGGGCGTCCCTGCGAACCTCCCGCAGATACTCGATGGCGTCACGGCGGCCGAGGACGTCCAGATCACCCCGGCACCATCGCGGGTTCTCGAAGGGGTTGTATACATGATCGAGCCTGACGTCGTGGGGTTCACGCCCGTCGAGCACCCTCAGGAGCCAGAGCTCCTCGAAGTTCCCGATGTGGCCCACGTCCCACACCAGAGGGCTCATGATCGAATGGTGCTGCCGCTCGAGGTCATCCTCGGTCAGAGGAGCGATCAAGCGATGGGTTCGGTCACGAACCGCGGCGAGGCCCGACTCGAGGTCCCTCCGGCGGGAGCTCTGATCGATTCCTGTGGTGACCGGACCCCCGATCGCCGCCATCAGCTGGAACCTGCCCAGTCGATCGCCCTGACCGGATCGCGAGCCATGACCATTCGCAATTCATCGGCAGGGCTGCGATATCGGTCGACCCAGCCCTCGACGAACGAGCCTGCGTCGGCCAGATGGCTCGCAGCGACGGCGGTCGACATCGAGTGCGCGCCTGCCAGTGCGACGTTCCACACAAGGGAGGCGAGCCTGGCGAGGTCGACATCTTCGAGGCCTGCGCCAGCCGCCCTCCTCCACAGATCAACGGAGTCGAGACCATCTGTGATATTGAGGATCTGCGTGCCCGCTGCGACGTCGTAGACGGCTGCCGAGACGAGGACCACGAGCGCAGGAAGGAGTCGCAACGGAAGCGAGTCGGCGCTCCGGATCTCGAGCGTTCCGTGCCGGGGCCGAACCTCCGGGAACAAGGTTGTCAGGTGATACCGGATGTCGTCGGCTGTCGGACCACCCCATAGCGGATGGCCGTCCCGTTGCCACGTCGCGAAGGAATGGTTGCGAGGGACTGCTTGCCAGGTGGTACCGCGACGGACGACGACGACATCGGCACCGAGGGCCATCTCCCACATCCCGCGCGCCGGATCGCCGGCAAGATCGAGGAAGCCGGTCCTCGTGGGGTCGAGTCGTTGCCATACGCGTGCCCTCCCGGAGTGGGCGCGTGTCGTCGGACTCGTCGAGAAGGACGCCGTCACGAACGGTGCGAGCGCCTGGGCAACCCTGGCCCTATGGGGAAAGAGTTGTCCGCCGCCGTCCAGGTTGACCTGCACAGACGCGCTGTGGCGCATCATCACGCGACCCCAACGTGACCGCGCGGTCAGGTAGCGATCCATCATGGGATATCGCGGCTCGCTGAGCTGGAGGGGAATCGATCGCACGTCATTCCAGAGGTCCAGGCCCGTGAACACCAGTAGGGAGCCAGCGACATCTCGTAGGGTCGACCACGCTCGGAGCTGGGAAGCGATTGCATCAGAGATCGTCGCCTTGGGTGCGGTCGCGATCTCCACCTGACCCCCCGGCTCGAACGACACAACCGCATCGTCGAGGTCGAACCGTGGATCACCGTCGTGTGGCCTCGCGGTGAGGGACCGCCGCAGGAGCGGTTCCATGGCCGAGATCGGGATGCGGCCACCCGTAGCGGACATGGGGAACGCCTCGACCTCGAGGCCTACGCTGGTACCGGCGGTTGCCGGTTCGATGGTGGCCGAACGGACGACTTCGAACGGGTCAACCGAGGTCGTGGGCGCGGCGAGAGACGTGACCATGATGAACCCTCCAACGCCAGCAGCGACGGAGCATTGAGAGAATGACCCAAAAGCGACAATCCCTCGGGCCGCGGACTAGCTCAACGCGCGCAGTTCGCAGGAGTATCCGCCGCACCGGCGTCAGGCAATGGTCGGAAATGCGACAATTACCCGCCCGCCTGCGCCGGAGCCTGGTTGATGGAGCCATGCGAGCGCGGACCTCGGTCATGATCGCCGCCATCGCCATGATCGCCGTGGCATGTAGCGGTGGTGCCGACTCGGCGGGCGACGGCGGCCCTTCCGCTGGTCCGGTCGTGGCATCGCGTGCGACAGGGTTCGAACGGACGCTGCCCGCAGGCCCCTCTGCTCTTGACGACATGGCACACCCTGCGCTGCCGGTCCCCCTCGTCGAGCCGTCCGAGATCATCCCGGGGGGTCCACCACCCGACGGTATCCCGTCGATCGACATTCCCGAGTTCATCCCGATCGCCGCCGCGGACACGTGGCTCGCGGACGAGGAACCGGTGGTGTACCTCGAGATCAACGGCGACGTGCACGCATACCCGGTCCAGGTGCTCTTGTGGCACGAGATCGTCAACGACACCGTCGGCGGGGTTCCGGTGGCGGTGACCTATTGCCCGTTGTGCAACAGCGCGGTCAGTTACGAGCGCGCCGTAGATGGGATCGAGACCACGTTCGGGACGTCGGGGAGCCTGTATGCGTCGGCGCTCGTGATGTACGACCGAGCAACCGAGTCCCTCTGGACGCATTTCGATGGCCGGGCCGTGGCGGGAGTACTCACGGGCCGCAAGCTCGAGCCGATATCGTCGCCGTTGCTGGCGTGGTCGACGTTCAAGGAGGCCTTTCCCACCGGACTCGTCCTTGACAAGGCGGCGACGGGCTTCGCGTTCCCGTATGGCGAGAACCCGTACGTCGGCTACGACAACCCGGAGTCGATACCGTTCCTGTTCCGCGGCACCGTCGACACACGCGCACGGGCCAAGGAACGGGTCATCGGTGTGGCGCTTGGAGACGCCGCCTCTGCGTGGACGCTCGACACCATCTCTGGCGGGCACGCAACCGCCACGAATACAACCGTAGGGGAAGAACCCGTTGTGATCCTGTGGCAAGAGGGACAGGTGACCGCGCTCGAGACCCAGCGACTGATCTCGGGGCGGGACGTCGGATCCGTGGGGGTCTTCCGATCGATCGTTGACGGATCCCTCCTCGTCTTCGAGGCAATTGGCGATCGGTTCGTCGACACCGAGACGGGCACGGAGTGGGACATCACGGGAGCGGCGATCGCCGGCCCCCTCGCCGGCGAAAGGCTCGAGCGCATCCACCACCTCGATACGTTCTGGTTCGCATGGTCAACCTACCGACCCGGAACGGACCTCGTGGCTGAGCCTTCCCCGGTACCGAGTCCACCCTCGCCATCAGCGCCGGAGGACGGCCTTCCCGATGGGCCTCCTGTGAGGCCTCAGCACTTCGGTCGACCCCCGCCCCAATGGGTGAGCTCGTACTGACAGCGCCCGACCGGTGGTTCTCGCGACGATCGAGCCCGGATGCGTCGCTTCGTCGATCGTTCACGTCGGAATGGTCCGATGCCGCCGCGGGTTGACATCGGCACCTGCAATCGCTGAGGAGCAAACCTGATGAATAGCATCGACCTTCCGGCCCTGCGTCCCGATTTCGAGGCAACGCGAGCCACGCTGCACGCCTATGCAAAGGCCGTTGGCGCCATCCCGAGGGCGCACGGCATCGCCCATCCGAACTGGTGGCACATCAGCCTCAAGGTGAGGCCGGAGGGGCTGGTGACCGACCTCATCCCGCTTCCGGGCGGCGGGGCGATGGCCATCGTGATGGACGTCAGGCACCACGAGATCGTCGTGCGATCGAGCGAGGGCGCTGTGCGGACCATCGACCTTCGGGATGCGCGAACAGCCTCGGAAATGGGGGCGACCTTGGCCTCGATCGCGGCAGAGTTCGGCCTCCCCGACGTGTACGAACGCGACCGATTCGAGAGTGACGATGCCAGAACGTACGATCCGGCTGCGGCCGCTGCGTACCTCGATGCGTTCGTGGACGTGACGGCCACCTTCGAGCGACATCGGGTGACGCTGGGCGACCGCGTCGGCCCGATCCAGGTGTGGCCGCACAACTTCGATCTGGCATTCGAATGGTTCGGAACACGCACCCAGGAACACGACGGGGTCGTGCTGCCGTCACAGCTGAACCTCGGCTTCTATCCGGCAGGCGATGAGCCCTACTTCTACTCGAATCCGTGGCCGTTCGACGAGAGCCTCACCGACACACCCCTGCCAGAGGGCGCTGTGTGGCACACGGAGGGGTGGCAGGGCACGCTGTTGCCATATGCCGTCGTACAGGCCGATCCCGACGGACCCGCACGGCTTGCCGCCTACGCCCGAGCCGTGTTCGACGCCGCCTCCCCGACCCTCGAGGCCACGTGAGCACTGGACAACCGACACGAGCCCGTGGCCGCTCGGAGCCGCCCGGCCCGGCGGAGCGCCAACTCGTTCAACATTACGCGTGGCTTGCACGCTCGTTTGGCCGGACCGACTACCTCCTGCTCAGCCCCGACGACCTCGGTGCGCTCGACGCTGCCGGCACCTATGTCACGAGGTACCCGGGGACGCACCTCTTTCGTGAGGGTGAGCCATCCACGGCTGCGTACGTCATCCAGAAGGGGAGCGTGGAGCTGTACCGCGGAAGCCGCTCCGACGCCATGATCGTCGCACGGGCGAAGTCGGGCTCGGTCATCGGCGACATCGCCATGTTCCGTGACGAACCGTACATCCAGTCGGCGAGAGCCATCGACGCCGTGACAGCGCTCCGTCTCGATAGGAACCTTCTGATCCCCCTCCTCCTCCATCGACCCGTCATCGCACTCAGGTGGCTCGTATCCGGTCTTACACAGCTGGAACAGACGCAGCGGCGTGTCCTCGGCCTGATGCACCGCACGGTCCTCGAGCAGGTTGCCGGCCTCATCCTCGATGAGGTCGATGCAGATGGTGAGGTTCATCTCTCCCAGGCTGCGATCGCCACGCTCCTCGGCGCCAGCCGCCAATCCGTCAATGAGGCGCTCGCCACACTCCGGGAACGGGGCGTGGTCGAAACCGGGTACAGGGTCATTCGGCTGGTCGACCGTGACGCTGCATTGGATGCCTTCGCCGCATACGTGGAGTGACAGGGCACGGGACACTCGACTGTCCGAAATCCGACGCGTTGGAGCTCGTGACGAGCCACGTGGAGTTGTGACGGGAACGGCGAGGTGCCAGCTTCGCCTTCCGCCCACGACACAGAAAGAGGATGCCAAGATGACCCGTGTCCCGATCCATGACCTCGATTCGGCCCCGGAAGGGAGTCGCCGAGCGCTCGAGCGAGCGGCCGGCAGGACAGGGCGGATCCTCAACATCCATGGCGCTATGGCGGTTTCGCCGCTGCTCGTCGATCTGTACGACACCATGGAATCGACGCTTGCGGAGCGGTCGTCGCTCGGCGAACCGCTTCGGCAGGCCATCCACCTGGCCGTGGCGGCATCCAACGAATGCGGCTACTGCCAGTCCGCTTATACAGGCGCCGCCCGTCGGAATGGCTTCACGGTCGACGAGACGATCCAGATCCGCAAGGGATTCCTCGATGGGAAAGACGATCTGACCTCGGTGCTGCGGGTCGCGCAGGAGATCGCGGAGAACAAAGGGTACGTGGACGAGCGGACGTGGAACGCGGCGCTGTCGGAGGGCTGGACCGAGGAGCAGTTGCTCGAGGTGTACGCGGAGGTGGTGCGCACCATATTCACGAACTACTTCAACCACCTCGTCGTGACGGCGATGGACCTTCCCCCAGCACCGCCTATCGAGTGAAGACGATCGCAGGCATGGTGCCCCACCGAGCCGGAGCCGATCACCGACGTCGGTTCTCAGCTCGGCCGGAGCGGCACGCGGTACCGATCACCGAAGATCGCCTGCGGGACATCGATTCCCGCTCGCAGGTAGACCTCTCGTGGAATGCCGATGTCGGCGAGGGTGACGGCTCCGGCAGCCGCCGTGTCGAGTCCGGTCTTGGGGAGCGCCAACGTCAACGTCACCGACGCAGCGACGTGGGCGCCGGGAGCCTCGCCAGTGCCGGCGTCGATGCCCGATGGAACGTCAAGGGACAGGACGGGCGCGCTCTGGTGGGCGATCCAGTCGATCATCCGAGCGGCCGGGCACCTCGGCGCTCCGCCGAGGCTGTACCCGATGATCGCATCGACGATGATGCCAGGCTCGAGGCTGTCGAGGCCATCGATCGGTAGGATCGTGCCGCCTGCGGCTCTGTACACACCCAGCTGCTGAAGCGGCACCGGTGCCAACCCCCCATCATCCGTCACCACGACGGCGACGTTCGCCCCTCGATTGACGAGATGGCGAGCCGCGCAGATGCCTCCTCCGCCGTTGCCGCCCGTGCCCGCGAGCACGACGACGGGGGTCTCGGCCCACCCATCTCCGGCGATGGTGATCAGGTGCTCGGCGAGGTTCCTGCCGGCGTTTTCCATCATCTGGTAGAGATTGGGGCCGAGCTCCTCGATCGCGACACGATCGACTTCGCGCATCTGGTCGGTGGTGACGGCGGGAACTCGTACGCCACGGTCGGTGAGGAAGCTCGAAGCAGTCATCGGTTGGTCATGTCCGTTGTCCTTCGTCCATCGCGATGGGTCTACCGGATTCTCGTATGGCGATTGCTGCTCCGACGATTCCCGCATCGTTGCCGAGCACTGCGGGGACTGCGGGTGCTGAAGTGTCGAGGCTGGCGCAGAATCGGTGGAACTCCGCACTTATCCCGCCCCCGATGATGAACACGTCAGGCCAGAGGAGGCGGTCGAGTTCCCTGAGGAAGACGGACAGATGTCCGCTCCATTGATGCCAGTCCTGCTCATGGCGCTCCTTTGCGCGAGTCGAGGCGACCCGCTCTGCTTCCACGCCGTCGATGATGAGGTGTCCGTACTCGCTGTTCGGTACCAGTCGCCCTTCCGTGAACACTGCTGTCCCGATGCCCGTTCCAAGAGTGACCATGACGGCCACACCGGCGTGACCTTTCCCCGCTCCATGGCGCATCTCCGCGAGTCCCGCGGCGTCCGCGTCGTTCATGACGGCCACGGGCCGGCCCCCGAGGTGGTGAGAGAACAGCTCACAGGCATCGAGTCCGATCCAATCCGGATGCAGGTTGGCGGCAGTTTCCGTGACCCCCCGTCTCACGACTCCGGGGAATCCGAAGCCCACATGTACCGGACTCCCGATGGCGAGCACGAGTTCAGCGGCCTGCTCGGCGACGGCTTCGGGGGTGGCGGGACGGGGCGTCGCAGCGGTTCGCCGAGCACCGACGAGGATTCCCCGATCGAGGTCCACGAGCGCTGCCTTGATACCGGTGCCGCCGATGTCGACTCCGACCCCCTGGGTCACCCACGAAGTCCGCACCTGCTCCTCCTGACGTCGGTTCAGGCGCGCGATCGTCGCTGGTCGTGAGTAGCCGGTCCGCGCCCTGGAGAGTGGCGCTGCGTCGTCCTTGATCCGGAGCTCGACAACCGGTCGTACCGATCCGTCGCTGATGGCCCCGAACGGTTCCATCGCACCGATCTCGTTGGCGGGATGCATCGCCACGTTCGATGCGAGCTTCCATGTCGCTGTGATTGGCAATGGGGGGCCCTGCCCCGGGTCCCCCATCAGATCACGCCCGGTCCATGTGGGACCTGAGCGCTTCGGCACCGGCAGCGGCCACCGCCTTCATCGACTCGGCGGCCTCGTCTGGCTCGATTGTCATCTCCCAGGTGAACCGGGATCCGGCGCCTTCGGACTCGATCCACATCGCCGCCCGATGGTGATCGAAGCTCGTTGGGCCGTCGAGGATCGTGTATTCGTAGCGACGCGTTGCGTCGTCACGGGAGAGCACCTTCTCCACCAGCGGGGGTGACCCGTTGGGGAATTCGCAGACCCGCTCGTCCCCGACGAGGGAGGACGCCTCCACTCCGGGCATCCAGGCTGACAATCCACCGATGTCGCCAACCACGCTCCAGACCTCGTCCGGTGTGCGATCGATGTACACGTCTGCTCGAATCGTTGTCATGGTTCAGCCCTTCTTCGATTGGAACATTGACAACGCGTGCGCTGAGCGACGCTTCCACGATGGACGAAAACCCGTCATTGCGACGAGTCAGGTTGATCTCCCGACTCAGCAGAGACCCGTCTCCGGGTCGCACACCAGACCGGCATTGAGATCGCCGTAGCGATCCTCGAGCCACCTCGTCAACGCAGGCTCGAGTTGATCCCACGGGACGAATCCGCGAGTCACGACGCCCAACTCGCCCCCATCACGGAGCGCCACTGTCGGGAAGCCGGACACCCCGTATCGCCGTGCCTCCGCGAAGTCCCGCTTCGTTCGCTCGGCCGTCGACTCGTCGGTGAGCACCTCGGTGAATAGGTCCCGGTCGACGCCGAAGCCGTCCAGGAGGTCCGGGAAGGTGTCCAGATCGGTGATGTCGACTCCCCTCACATAGAACGCTTCATGAAGCCGGGCCACCCACCGCAGCGTCTCGGCGGGAGCCAGCTCGCGCATCGCCACCACAGCCCGACACGAGGGTTCGGTGTCGTAGCTCCAGTCCCCGCGCTCGAGTGCCGCAGTGGTGAAAGGCTGGCCCGAGCGCTGCTTCACGACCTTCCAGTAGTCGCCGAGTTGACGCCGCGCATCGGCGTTCATCGGTTGGACCTGGGACCCGGTTCGGAGGCCTCCCATCACGACTCGCATTCGATCGAGTAGCGGGTGCCCATCTGCTCGAGTGCCGGGGAGAATCCCCAGCACCAACTGCACATGGGGTCGCCGACATAGATGAATTCGAGATCCGTTTGGTGCCGAACGTCGAGCCCGAGATCCAGTGGCAGTGACGTGTTCATATGATCAACTCCTCGTCATGCGGCAACACGCCATCGGCGCCGAAACTTCCGAATGCATCGCGGCCGTTGCTGAAGACTGTCAGACACATGGGCACACCGAGCATGAGGGAATATCGGGGCGCGTGGCGTGTTGAGTCGGCATGCAGTATGAGGTCACGTTTGATTACCTATGCCCGTTTGCCCGCAACGCCAACGAGGCGGTGGTCGAGGGCCTTCGGCTGGGGCGAGACTGGGACGTTGCGTTCCGACCGTTCTCCCTCGCCCAAGTCCATGTCGAGGACGGTGAGCCGCCGGTGTTCGATGACATCACCAAGCCGGGAATCCTCGCTCTCCAGTGGGGGGTCGCGATCCGCGACGTCGAACCGGGGAACTTCTCGGCAGCCCACGTGGCGCTCTTCGCCGCTCGACACGACCATGGGCTCGACCTCTCAGATGGGTCGGTGATCCGATCCGCGCTCACCGAGACGGGCGTGGATGTGGATTTGATCGCCGACGTCGTCGCCTCAGGCGTCCCGGCCGAGACGCTCACCTCCGAGCACATCGAGTCGGTCCACCGTTGGCAGGTGTTCGGGGTCCCGACGTTCATACGGCACGACGTGGCGACGTTCGTGCGCTTCATGAGCCGCGGCGGCGTCGACGATCTCGACCGGATGCTCGAGATGCTCGACTGGCAGGACTTGAACGAGTTCAAGCGGACGGTCGCTCCCCGCTGACCCGAGCGTCACCGTGGATGCGCTTATCCGCGATTCAGGACGTCCCGTGATCGCCTGGAGGTGCGAGACGATGGATACGTTCCATTGGGTTCGGCAGTGGCTACTGCCTCCAATGTCCTGATGGCGGGCATCGTGGAGATGATTCGGAGGAAGGGGAAGCTAGTCCAGACCATGGGCTGGGTTGGGCTGGCGACTTCATATCGAGCACGATTGAGGCAAGAGGTGTGGCTGAGCCGCTGGCAGCGGTCCGCCTGGTCGTGCCCTCCCTCATCGGCGTCGCCCCGATCCCCTCGCCACTCGCTGCAACCGCGCTCGTGGAAACTCCGAACGGTGGCGCGGTCCCACATCCCTGCGAGGCCGCGCGGGCGATCGATCACGGTCGATCCGGTCAGAGGATCGGATCCATCGATCTGAGGTGGCAGGCCTCGTTCCAGTGTCGTACCACTCGGTTCTCGCGTTCCCAGCCCAGTGTGGAAGCGGTGGCCGTATCGAGTCGGAGGTGGCGCCCGGCATCCGCAGGGAGGTTCATCCACCGTGCGGTCAGGATTCGCAGGACGTGGCCGTGGGCGAAGAGGGCGACGGGACCATCCGTTTCGATGGCGCTTGCGATGACCCTGTCCACCCTGGCTCCGACCTGTTCGATCGACTCTCCGTCGATCATGGGGTGCGTCCACACCGACCAATCCGGGATCTCCGCCCGGATGTCGTTCGTGCGTCGTCCCTCGTAGATGCCGTAGTCCCACTCCATGAGATCATGGGACACCGAAGCTTCGAAGGTCCCGGCGGTCTCCATTGTGTCCCACGCTCGGGAGAGAGGACTCGAGAGCACGAGAGCGAACTGTGCCCCCGCCAACATCGTCCCCAGCGCAACGGCCTGGCGCCGACCGAGATCGGTGAGGGGTACGTCGGTGTGGCCCGTGTGCCTCCCCGACCTGCTCCACTCGGTTTGGCCGTGTCGGACCAGGATCACGTCGTGGTGTCCGCCGCTCGACGTCATCGGGTCACCCACGATGCACCAGCGCCGAGCAGCGCGTCCGCCTCCCTGGGTCCCCAGGTCCCACGCTCATACGAGATCGATGGCCTGCGGTCGGTGAGGATGCGATCCACGATGCGCCATGCCTCCATGACCCCGTCCTGGCGAGCGAACAGACCGGGGTCGCCGCGAAGGGCATCGCCGATCAGACGGTCGTACGCGTCCCGACCGCGGACCCTGTCGTGCTGAAGGTGCAGCTCCACAGGGCCGCTCACCATCGAAGCTCCGGGGATCTTCGTCTGCATGGACAGGCTGATCTACTCGTCCGGCTTCGTGCGGAAGGTCAGGCGGTTTGCGCCCGGTCTGCAGTTGGCGTCCGCGAACAGCGGGCGGGGTGGGCGAGCGAACTCGACCACCGCTTCGGTCGTCGTCGTGGCAAGTCCCTTGCCTGCCCTGATGATCCAGGGAACGTCTGCCCAGCGCCAGGAATCAACGGCGAGGCGGATCGCGGCGAATGTCTCTGTGTCCGAGTCGGCTGCGACACCTGGCTCGTCGCGGTAGCCGGCGTACTGGCCGCGGACCATGTCGTCGGGTGTGAGAACCCGTGTCGCCCCGAGGACTTTGACCCGTTCATCACGCAGCGCGTTGGGGTCCTCTGAAGTCGGCGGCTCCATCGCGAGGAGGGCGAGCATCTGGAGGAGGTGGTTCTGGACGACGTCTCGCAGTGTCCCCACAGTGTCGTAGAACGCGCCCCGACCCTCGACCCCGAAGTCCTCGGCCATGGTGATCTGGACGCTTCGAACGTAGTGGCGGTTCCACACCGGCTCGAGGATGGTGTTGGCGAAGCGGAAGATCATCAGGTTCTGGACGGCATCCTTGCCGAGAAAGTGGTCGATGCGATACACGCGATCCTCGGGGTATGCGCGATGGACGATCTCGTTGAGCTCCGCCGCCGAGTCGGCGTCGCGTCCGAAGGGCTTCTCGAGCACCAGCCTGCCCCGACGGTTCAACCCAACGGACGCGAGACCCTCGACGACATCGTCGAACAGGTCCGGAGGAATGGCGAGGTACGAGACCGCGCACTCGGCGCCCCCGACCCGCTTCAGGATTCCCTGGTAGGTGGCCGCGTCGCGGTAGTCACCTCCGACGTAGCAGAGGTTGGCCGCAAGCCGAGCAAAGACTCCCTCGTCGATGTCCGAGGTACCCGCCTCCAGAGCTTCTCGCGCATGGAGCCTGAGCGTGTCATCGTCCCAGTCGCTGGATGCCACCCCGATCACCGGCATATCGAGGCTTCCCTGTGCCGTCAGTTCGTAGAGGGCGGTGAAGAGCTTCCGTCTCGCGAGGTCACCGCTGATTCCGAAGAGGATCAGGGCATCTGCGTAGGTTCCCGTCATGCGGGCTTCACCTTCTCGGCGTGGCCACCGAACTGGTTCCGCATCGTCGAGAGCACCTGGTTTGCGAAATCACCGCTCCCCCTGCTGTCGAATCGGCCGTACAGGGCCGCCGAGAGGACCGGAGCTGGCACACCCTCTTCCACGGCACTCAGCACCGTCCAGCGCCCCTCGCCGGAGTCCGACACGTGTCCGGTGAACCCCTCCAACTCGGGGTCATCGACGAAGGCGGCCGCGGTGAGGTCGAGGAGCCACGATGCGATCACGCTCCCCCTCCGCCATACCTCGGTCACTTCCGGGATGTCGATGTCGTAGAGGTATCGCTCCGGGCGCCGAAGGGGAGCGGTCTCGGCGTCGTGGTCCCCTGCGGACGCTCCGATCCCGGCATGCTTGAGGATGTTGAGGCCTTCGGCGAACGAGGCCATCACACCGTACTCGATGCCGTTGTGGATCATCTTGACGAAGTGGCCCGCACCGCTCGGCCCGCAGTGCAGATACCCGTGCTCGGAAGGACCGGGGAGGCCACTTCGTCCCGGGGTCCGAGCCGCAGCCTCCACGCCGGGGGCGAGGCTCCGGAAGATCGGATCGAGCGACGCGACCGCATCGGTGTCGCCGCCGATCATCAAGGAGAATCCACGCTCGAGCCCGAAAACTCCACCGCTGGTGCCGACGTCGACCAGCCGTATCCCCCGCTGTGCGAGGGACGCCGATCGCTCGAGGTCGTCCTGGTAGAACGAGTTGCCCCCGTCGATTATGATGTCGCCCGGTTCGAGGTGTTCAGCTATTTCCTCGATGACCTGTCCGGTGATTCCTGCTGGGACCATCACCCAGACGGCACGCGGAGCGCTCAGGAGAGAGGCCAGATCCTCCATGGTCTCGGCGCCCATTGCACCCCCTGCGACCAGTTCGGCGACGGTTTCGCTGTTGACGTCGTAGACGACGGGTTTGTGGCCGTCGCGTAGCATCCGACGTGTGAGGTTGGCGCCCATACGGCCGAGGCCGATCATGCCGATTTCCATGTGTGTCTCCTTCGTGTCAGTTCGTGTAGGTACGGATCGAGGCGAGCAGGCCTGCCCATGCCTCGTTGAACGCAGCAGCCCCGTCGATTCGGAGTCGGTCACCCAGCTGCTCGACGTCGACGCCGGCCCTCCGAACCGTGTCGATGCGGCTCCGGGCCTGTGCGTGGTCCGGCTCCATGAGGTCACACGTGACCCCATGGTCGGCGTATGCGAGCAGGGTCTTCTCGGGGACGGTGTCGACGGTTCCAGGGGCCACGAGTCGTCCGAGGTAGTACGTGTCGGGTAGTGCGGGGTTCTTGGTCCCCGTGCTCGCCCACAGCACCCGCTGGGCGAAGGCACCGGCATCGCGGAGCCGTGTGAATCGTGGCGTGGCGAGCGTATCCCGGTAGGTTGCGAGGATCTCCTGCATCAGCGCCAGGCCCAGCCTTCCCTGCTGCTCCTCGGGAAGCTGAGGATCGGCGGCCGCGTCCCAGCGACTGACGAACACGGATGCGACCGACGCAACCCTCGGTGTGAGCCCGGCATCTACCCGCCGCTCCATCGCGGTGAGGTACGCGTCAGCAGTAGCGGCGTAGTGGTCGGGGGAGAACAGGAGGGTCACGTTGACGGGAATGCCGGCGGCGAGGAGCTCCTCAGCCGCCTCCAACCCGGCCGCAGTGCCCGGAACCTTGATCATCACGTTCGGCCGGTCGGCGTCGGCGAACAACTGGGTTCCAGCGGCAATCGTGCCCTCGGCGTCGTCGAGAAGGGTGGGGCTCACCTCGATGGAGACGAAACCATCGGCTCCTCCGCTCGCACGATGCGAGGCGAGGAGGAGGTCGGCCGCCGGGACAAGGTCCCCGAGTGCCAACGCGAACGCGATGGATTCTTCATCCGTCGTTCCGCCGTCGATGAGGGCCCGTATCGAGTCCACATACTCTTCGCCGGCTCCGATGGCCTGGTGCAGGATCGACGGGTTCGACGTGACACCGGTGACGTACAGGTCGTTGATGTATCGCAACAGCGTCCCGCTCTCGATCAGATTCCGGCTGATCGAGTCGAGCCAAACGCTCTGACCGGCAGCAGCGAGTTCTCCCAGGGCGTTCGTCGCGACGGTGGAGGTCATCGTGCACCTCGCTCGAGGAGGCCGCGCACCTTTGCAGCAACGTTGTCGGGGGTGAGACCGACTTCGCGGTACACGACCTCGGCAGGTGCCGAAGCACCGAAGCGGTCGAGGCCCACAACGGCATCGGCGAACTCGAGCCAGCCCTGGCTCGCTCCTGCTTCGACGGCGACGGCTGGCACATCGGGTGGGATGATCTTGCGTCTGTGAGCGTCCTCGAGCGATCGGAACTCCTCCCAGGACGGCATCGAGACGACCTGCGTGTCGATCCCCTCTCCCCGGAGGATCTCGGCAGCCTCAACGGCGAGTCCGACCTCGGTTCCGGTGCCGATGATCACCGCGTCTTTCCCGTTTCGTACGACCGTGGCGCCGGCGCGGATCCGATCGGCGGGTATCACAGGCATCGCTTGCCTCGAGAGCACGATCATGGTGGGACCCTGCCGACGCATCGCGTCTGCCCAGGCTTTCGCCACCTCGTTGGCATCGCCCGGTCTCGACACGACGAGGCCCGGCATGGCCCGAAACGACGCAAGGTGCTCGACCGGCTGGTGCGTCGGACCGTCCTCGCCAACGCCGATCGAGTCGTGCGTCATCACCCATACGACGGGCAGCTGCATCAGTGCCGACATGCGCACGGCGGGGCGGAGGTAGTCGGAGAACACGAAGAAGGTCGAGGCGAACGGTCGAAGGCCGCCGTGGGCCGCCATGGCATTCGAGATCGCGCCCATCGCGTGCTCACGCACGCCGAAGTGGATGTTGGACCCCGTCCAGTCGCCACAGTTGACATCCCCTGAGGCTGCGATATGGGTCTTGGTGGACGGCGAGACGTCCGCCGAGCCTCCTACCAGCTCGGGAGTCACACTCGCGATCGCATTCAAGGCGGAGCCGCCCGCGTCGCGACCGGAGACCTCGGATCCTGCGGTCCACTCCGGCACGGCATCCGCCCATCCGTCAGGCAGGCTCCCTCCGATGACACGCTCGAAGTCCTCGGCGAGATCGGGATGTGCCGCTCGGTACGCCTCCATTGTCCCGTCCCATGTCGTCCTCGCTGCGGCACGCTGGTTCACGAGACCCTCCCAGTGCGTGGTCACGCTGTCGGGGATCTGGAACGGACCGTGGTTCCAGCCGAGCGTCGCCCGCCCGGCGGCGAGGGCTTCAGGGCCGAGTGGGTTCCCGTGAGCAGCGGCGGTGTCCTGTTTCGGCGTTCCGAAGCCGATGTTTGAGTGCACGACGATCAGGCTCGGACGACCGGGCTCCGCGATGGCCTCCGCGATCGAGCGGTCCAGCGCATCGAGGTCGTTGACGCATCCGACAGGCAGTGCCACGTGCCATCCGTTCGCGGTGAACCGTGCCGCGACGTCCTCTGATGTCTCGACGTCCGCCGCGCCCTCGAGCGAGATCCGATTCGAATCGAAGAACACGGTGAGCTTGCCGAGGCCGAGTCGTCCCGCGATAGAGGCGGCCTCGCTGCTGAGTCCCTCCATCATGTCGCCATCACCTGCGATCACCCAGGTGCGATGGTCGACGATCGTGTGGTCCGGCCTGTTGTACCTCGCGGCGAGCATTCTCTCTGCGAGGGCGAACCCGACACCGTTGGCGATGCCCTGTCCGAGCGGACCTGTCGAGATGTCGATCCCGGGTGTCACCCCTCTCTCGGGGTGTCCGGGGGTGTTCGATCCCCACTGCCTGAACGATCTGAGGTCATCGAGGGTCAGGTCGTACCCGGCGAGATGCAGCGACGCATAGAGCAGGGCAGATGCGTGACCGATGGAGAGGACGACGCGGTCACGGTCGAACCAGTCCGGTGTCGCGGGGTCGTGCCTGAGCCATTCGGTGTACAGGCGGTACCCAAGCGGAGCGAGGGCCATCGGTGTGCCCGGATGTCCCGATCCCGCCCGTTCGACCATGTCGGCTGAAAGGAACCGCACCGCATCGATGGCGGCCTTCTGGGTTCCCTCCAGGTGGTCCTCCCCTGTGGAGTCGGTGTGGACGATCAGGACGGGTTCTGCGATGTCGGTGGTCATGGTGCTCCTCGGATGGTGTGTGGCTGTGTTGGGTTGGACACGTCGTCGCCGTGGCGCGCTGTCGCTGCCGATGTGGGGACTCGTCCGGATCTCGGGTCGTTCGGGTAGTGCGTCATGCAACATCGACCGAGTAGTCCCGGCCCTCCCACCTCGTGCCGTCATCCCAGCGAAACGTGAATCGGATCGGACCTTCCTGGGTGTCTGGCACCTCGATGTCGGCGTACTCGACTCCAAGGCGGGTCGACGTCGATGGGACCTCGGTGACGTCCTGCCATTCGTTGGCAGTCCAGATGAGGTCGAACGCCTGGGGAGTCTGAATGCGCAACAGCCAGCCTCGCTTGACGGAATGCGGCTGGCGGTTTGGCTTCCAGACCTCGAGTGGCCTGCAATGGGTGCGGGCCCCGTAGCGCTCCGTGAGTTCGGGGATCAGGTCGAAGACCTTCCCTTCCGCGACGCTGCGCAGCAGCTTGATGTACTCGGCATGCGCCCACATGAGCGGCATGGCCGCACCTGTTGGGCGTCCAGTGAACAGGAACTGCTCAGGGCGGTCCTCGGCGTCCCAGACCTGCTCAGGCAGGAGACCGACGCCGTGCGCGAACGCTTCCAGTGCCTTGATGTGCGGGGTCGGGTCCCCTCCAGCCGCGAGTTCGTAATGGCCCCGCTCACCCGTGAGCAACGGCCACGGCCTGCCAACACCCCACCACTCGAAGGCGCCACCGTCGTCGCGTTGCCCGTAGCCGTCGTGGTTGTAGCGGTACCAGACGGGTCCCTCGTCGAGGTCCGCCCTGATCGTGGCATCCACGACCCGAAGCGAGTCCTGGATGATCGGGTCGTCAGCGGGGCGGATCCCGTAGCGCACGAGCTCGAGGAATCCTGCGTCGATGATCTCCTTCGCCGGGAAGTGGTGCTGGACGCCGTCGGGTCGATTGGCGATCCGGACAAACGCGTCGTCCGGATGCTCATCGCCTTCGACGCCGGCAGGATTGATGCGAACGAAATGACGGGGAACGTCGGCGAGGACGGTTCCTTTCGTCGTGACCGTCCATGGCTCGATGTGGCACTCGAGGAAGTCGGCGTACGTCTGGAGGAACGCAGCCGTCTCTTCGTCGCCCTGTTCGATGCACATCGTGGCGGCACAGGTGAGGGCGGCGATGTTGGAGGCCAGGGTCGACGGCGAGTATCCCCCGAGTTCCTCCCAGCGTTCCTGAGGAGTCGCCGGACCGTTGCGCACGAGATAGCCGGCGGCGCGGACAACCATGTCGTAGGGATCGAAGTGCTCCAAGCCTTCGCTTCGATACAGCCGATACGCCAGCAGGATGGGGAAAGCGACCTCGTCGAGCTGCACCCCCGTCCAGTAGGGATCGCCGGTCACCCAGAAGTTCTGATGAAAGCCCCCGTCAGGGAGCTGCGAGGCGGCGAGGTAGATGAGGGCGTGCATGGGGATGTCGGTATTGCCGGCGGCGAGCAGGCCGGTCGCCGAGTTGACCATGTCCCGGGTCCAGACGAGGTGGTACCCACCCAGCTCGTGATCACCCTTGACCTCCCCCCATGGAATCGATAGCGACGCGATGAGCGCGCCCGGATACAGCTTGTCCTCATGGGCGTGGAGGAGGGACCGGCTGGTGCGAAACAACGCCCCACCGTCGCCGGAGGCCTTCTCGAGGGGCAGGAGGTGACCGGTCGCGGTCTTCCACTGCCCCACGAATCGGTCCAGCATGTCATCGAACGAGTGGCCAAGCGCCTGCAGCAGCGCCGTCATTGCGCCGTGGCGGCGGTCCGAGAAGGCCAAGGCGACGGTGAACGGCTCGTTCGCCGTCATGTCGAGTTCACCGGTGAGTGCGATGTTGCCGTCGTATGCGACGTCGAACTCCCGGGTCAGGTCGAGGTGCTCGGCGAGGTCCTGCCACCCGTCGTTGACGCCCACATAGCCGATCGAGGCACGGACGAGTGGGACGGATGCACCCAGTGCCAGCCATGAGTCGCCCTTGTGCGCGGTGAGCACGGTGCGGTCGCCTATGGACTCGACGTTCCCGGTGTTCCCCCATCCCCCGATCTCGAGGTGCGGCGCACACAAGACGAAGACGCGTAGTTTCGCCCTCAACGACGCGTCCGCCTCGATCCGTGTCCGGATGAGGAGGACGGACTGATCGGGATCGGTGATGATCTCCTTGACGATGCGGTAGCGACCGTCGGGGTCGGAGTTGGTGACGCGGACTGCGAGCGCATCGGCGTCGATGAGCTCCGTCTGCGTCAAGAGGTCGCGACGCTCATCATGGAAGAAGGTCTCACCGTCGGTGACGATCAGCTGCAGGTCGCGAATCTGGGGTCGATCGATCGTCGGCCAGTACACCTCGTCGACGGCACCCTGGGACACGGTGTACCAGACATGGCTCGCTGCTGATCGGGCGGTCCCGACGGCATCCTTGGCGGCGCGCGTCCAGCGGGGTTCGATGCCCGGTCCGCCGGGCGCTGCGGTCTGCGGTGCGGTCATGTGTGTTCTCCACTCATTCACGGTCGTCGTAGCGGGTGTTCGCGTGGGTACGCGAGATCCGGGCGCCCTGCAGGGGTATGTCCACGGACCCTGTGTCAACACCGAAGCTGGGGATCGCACCGCTCAATGTCACCAAGGCGACAATGCTTCTTGTCGTGAAGGCGACTGTCTGACGCGGCCGACCTCATGACATCGGGTGGGGTTGACGCGTGCTTCGACAAGGCTCGGAACGGATCGCCTGCACCGGTGCGCCCGGGCATCTTCGTGACGGTCTACGCTACGTCGATGGTCTCCAGGCCCCATACCGATCGGCCGTTCCCGTGACCGAGCGCACGGAGACGACGTGGCACAAGGTCGCCGAGGTCGATGAGCTCGACGAGGGCCGGGTCAAGACCGTCATCGTCGATCGCAGGGCCCTCGTTCTCAGCCGGCACGAGGGTCGGTACGGCTGCCTGGACAATGCCTGTCCCCATCAGGGTGGCCCTCTCGGCGAGGGCTCGATCGAGAAGGGGTGGCTGCGCTGCCCATGGCACGGCTATGACTACGACCCGATCGACGGATCGCCACCCGAAGGGTTCGGGGACTCGGTTCCGTGCTTTGCCACCGACGTCCGAGACGACGGGGTCTATGTCGCGCTTCCCCCCGAACTCGCGCGTCAGCGAACGGTGTCCGACGTCATGGTCGAGACCATGGTCAACTGGGGTGTGAGCGTCGTCTTCGGGATGGTCGGCCATTCGAACCTCGGACTTGCCGATGCCATGCGGGTCGCCGAGGAGGCAGGCAAGCTGCGCTACTTCGGGATCCGGCATGAGGGAGCTGCGTCCTTCGCCGCAAGCGCGTATGGGAAGCTGACCGATGGTCTCGCCGCATGTTTCGCCATCGCAGGTCCCGGGTCCACCAATCTGCTCACGGGCCTCTACGACGCGAAGGTCGACAGGGCGCCGGTTCTGGCCCTCTCGGGTCAGGTGCCGTCGAAGGTACGGGGCAGGGGAGCGTTCCAGGACGCCGATCTCCATGCGGTGTTCGGAGACGTTGCCAGGTACTCGCAGACAGTCCACGCCGGATCGAATCACGCGGAGTTGATGAACCTCGCATGCAAGACGGCCCTCGTCGAGCGCGATGTGTCCCACCTCGAGTTTCCCGACGAGGTCCAGGTCCTCCCGGCGGGAGACGCAGAACCGGGAACGCCGCAGGGTCGGGTCGGGAGTCGGCGTGTCGCACCCGACCCTGACGTCGTGGACGAAGCCGTGGATCGGATCGCCGCGTCCACACGCCCGATGATCATCGTCGGCAATGGAGCCAGGCGCGACATGGACGCAATCGTCGATCTGGCCGAGCTTCTCGGCGCACCCGTCGCCACCACGTTCAAGGCGAAGGGCTTGATCCCGGATCGCCATCCCCTCGGCTGCGGGGTCCTCGGGAGGTCCGGGACCCCGATCGCGAGCTGGTTCATGAACGAATCCGATCTCCTGGTCGTATTCGGTGCGTCCTTCTCGAACCACACCGGTGTAGCGCCCTTCAAGCCCATCATCCAGGTGGATTTCGATCCGATGGCGCTTGGACGGTTCCACAGCGTCGACATTCCAATGCTTGCCGACGTCGGGGTGGCAGCACAGACCCTCACCGCACGGCTCGCGGCGAGGGCGATTCACACCGACCGGCGGGACGAGATCGCCGAGCGGTGGCGCATCTGGCGCGATGAGAAGGAGCGACGATTCCACGATCACCAGGGGCAAGGCCTCTCATCGGCCAGGACGTTCGCCATTCTCACCGAGTGCGTGCCGGCTGACGCCGTCATCTGCGTCGATGTCGGCAACAACACCTACTCGTTCGGCCGTTATTTCGAGGTCGAGGATCAGACGGTGCTCATGTCCGGGTACCTCGGCTCGATCGGCTTCGCCTTCCCCGCTGCGATGGGTGCTTGGGCCGCGGTTGGCGATCGCCGACCGATCGTCTCGGTGAGCGGCGATGGGGGATTCGGTCAGTACGCCATGGAGCTGACAACGGCGGTCAAGTACGACATGAACATCACCCACATCCTGCTGAACAACAGCGAACTGGCGAAGATCAGCAAGGAGCAGCGAGCCGCTCGTTACGACGTGTGGCAGACCAGCCTCCACAACCCAGACTTCACCGCGTTCGCGGAGTTGTGTGGTGCGCAGGGCTTCAGGGTCACCCACCCGGATCAACTCGTCGAAGCTGTGGAGGCCGGCATCGCCCATCCGGGACCCTCGGTGGTCGGCATCATCAGCGATTCACAGTTGGTGTGAGCCAGTCGAGCACGCTCCGGCTCCCGGCGGATGTGCCCTCCCCATCATGCCGCGTGGGGGACAAGATCCCGCCGCAGCGTATGGGCACCGGGTTCGACGCCGAGGATCGAACCGTCGGGAACCTCGAGCCAGTCCTCGTCCGTGATCGGTTCGGACGCGATCACGACCGATCGATAGGTGTCATCGGCCAATGAGCAGTGCGACGTGCCACACACGGCACAGTCGGGAATTCCCCGTCGGAACACCCAGTACAGGGAGTTGCCCCATCGGCTCGCCCCGAGGTGCTCACCATCGGTGAGGAGGAAGTTGAGCTTCGGAGGCTCTGACGCGCCAGAGGCGATGGTGAGGTCGAGGAGGTCGAACACGGCGTCCTGCAGGAGATCGACTACCTGACCCAGGCTGTCGGCGGGCCGGCGGGGGCTGAGCCCGTAGCGCTGCATCCGGTTCAGGAGCCACAAGAACACGAGCTCGCTGTCGGTCTGACCAGCCGGTGGACCATAGGGTCCGAGGTCGAGGCGCGTCCGTACATGCTCGAAGCCGTGGATGGTGCCGTTGTGGGCGAACGACCAGACGCCGAAGCTGAACGGGTGCGTATTCTCCTTGGCAACCCTTCCGATCGTCGCCGAGCGGATGTGCGCGATCGCGGCGTCGGGCCAGATCGTTCGAGCGACGTCACCGAACCCTCCGTCGGCGAAGGCTGGCATGGTGGACCTGATCACGGCACGCTGCCCATCCGTGTAGTGCGCGATGCCCCATCCGTCGGCGTTGCGAGTGCCACGCCCGTCCCGGTCGCTCTGGGTCTGGAGGGAGTTCTGGGCCTCGATGAGGCTGCACTCGAGGCGGGTGGGCTGCGTGGCGAGGAATCCGTAGAGTCTGCACATGGTGCCTCCTTTCCCCGTGGTCAACTACACCGCGTCACGTCGGTGACGGTGATTGTCGAAACCACGACGGTTGGTGGCGCCGACCCACGGCAAGCGACCGGTACATCGGGTGTCTTCAGCCGAGGAAGCCGATCGGTCGCCCACCGAGCCCCGCCGCACCCTCGCGGAATACCAGCGTCGGCTGCCGGTTGAGCGGACCATGGATTCCATCGAGATCGAAACACCAGCAGCGTTCGTCCTCGCCGATCCAGACGGTGGCCAGGTCGTTCTGGACGACTTCGCGGCCGATCCTCTCGTCGTCATCCTCGTGCGGTACTTCGGATGCCTCCCGTGCCAGAACTTCGTCAGGGATGTCGACCTCGCCATGGATCGATTCCCCGCGTCGGCACGCATCATTGCCGTCGGTGGATCCACGGACGCACAGGCGCGCTGGCTTCGGGAGACCAAAGGGGTCGGCATGCCCCTGCTCCTCGACCCCGAACAGCGCGTGCGCTCTCTCGTCGGCCTTGGCGACCTGAGCACGCGTCAGCTCGCCAGGAGCCGCGGCTGGGTGGACTACGCCAGGGCGATCGGAAATGGATTCAGACCGCAGATGCCGTCAGAGCACGCACGCTCGGCGCCAGGCATCGCGGTCTTCGATCCCTCGTTCTCGGTCTCATGGGTCCACCGTGGTGAGATGCTCGGCGACTACCCGACGATCGACGAGCTCATCGAACATGTGTCGGCGTAACACTCGGCCATCTCGCCATTCCCTGCGGTCGGTTTGCGACGTGCGAGTCCTTGCGGTGGGGATGGCGCGCGAGTGAGGGTCGTTGTGCAGCATTTCGACGGATGCCCCAACTGGGAGCTCGCCCGCGACCGCATCGCCGAGGTCCTCCCCGAGGTGGCAGGGTCGATCCTCTTCGGGGAGATCGATACCCTCGAGAAGGCGGAGGCGGTCGGGTTCCGGGGTTCTCCGACCATACTCATCGACGGTGTCGACCCGTTCTCCGATCCAACTGCCCCCGTCGGCCTCGCGTGCCGCATCTACTTCACCGATGCCGGTCACGAGGGAGCACCATCGGTGGCGCAACTTCGATCGGTGTTGATCCCCGGGGCCTCGGGACAAGCTGAGTAGCGTCGCGATCGGCGTGTCCCTCCTGACCGTTCCGTACACTGCCGCCGGTGTCGGACCCAGCCGTCGTGGCTGGTGCTCGGTGTCATCGTGGTTCTGTTCGTGTGGAACAGGCGCCCGGTGGAGGTCGTCGCCATCGGGGCGTCGCTCACCCTGGCCGCCACCGGTGTCCTCACTCTTGATCAGTCCCTCTCTGGCTTCGGGAATGCGACCGTGGTGTTCATCGCCGCCCTCTTCGTCGTGAGCGAGGCGATCGAAGCCCAGCCCGGCGTGGTGTCCGTCAAGTGTCCGTCAGAGAACCGAAAACGACCATAGACGACAAGAGGTGACGACAGACGAAATGCCCTGTCCTGTGGGGGTTTTCGCCCGAATCGCCTGCGTAGCACGGCCCCCTGTTCTGCCTTCACACGGCAGAGGTCATCTTCGCCCTTCCGATGTGACATCCGGATCGAGCAATGCTGTCTAGCGGGATTGGCGGCCGGTCTTGCTGGCCCACGCGACGATTTCAGATCGGAGCCACATCTTGCACCGCCCGCGGCCGAGGTCAACGACGGGGCGCGGCATGTCGGGGTAGCGCTGTTGATAGAGCGATACGGTGTTGCGTTGGGACAGGCTGAGCAGGTTCGCAACTTCACGCGCGTCGATCAGGTCGCTCGGATAGATCTTCGGCTCCACGAGCGCAAGCCTACAAGTGTTGACCGCCGGGGCGTGATCCTCTAGTATCCACTTGTATACACATGGATCCTGCCCCGGCGGTGCGGTAACACCCCGGGGCCGGCCGGAACCTACATAGGAGGTCCGACATGGCACACCCTATCGGAGTGCCGATTCACGATGTCCTCGCGGGTCGCGTCACGCTGACGATCGTCGAGACGGCAACGCTGCTTGGCATCGGGAGGAGCTCGGCGTACGAGGCGGCACGGAGGGGTGAGCTCCCGTCTCGGCGTGTGGGGCGCAGGGTGATCGTGCCCGTTCCCGAGCTCATTGCCTGGCTGGGTTCGGCCGGCAAGACATAGCCACCGGTGCAGGGTCACATCCGCAAGCGGACACATCGAACCAAGGCGGGACGTGAGACGGTTAGGTGGTACGTGGTCATTGATCTGCCCCGGCTCGACGGCGGGCGGCGGCGCCAGCGGTGGCATGGCGGGTTCGACACCCGCAGGGAGGCGGAGGCAGCGAAGGCCAGGCTTGTCCATGAGTTCCACACCGGCGAGTACATCGAGCCGGAGCCGATAGCACTGGCGGAGTGGGTTCGAAAGGATTGGCTCCCCAGCATCAGGACACGGGTGAAGCCGAGCACCTTCGACTCGTACCGTGGAAACCTCGAGATCCATGTCTTGCCCGTCCTTGGGACGAGGCAGCTCCGCCAGCTCACACCTTCGATGCTCAATCGGCTCTATGCCGACTTGATGACCGACGGGCACCGGAGGAAGCCTGGCGGTCTCAGTGCCAAGACGGTGCGCTATGTCCACACCATCGTCCGCAAGGTCCTCGCCGATGCCGTCGACACGGGGTTTATCGCCGTGAATGTCGCTGAGCGGGCGAAGCCGCCGAGGGTGTTGGCGAGACCGTCGTCCGAGATCCGCACCTGGACCACGCGCGAGCTCGGCCGGTTCCTCGAATCCGTCGAGGGGAAGCGGCTGGAGGCGGCGTGGCGTCTGGCGGCCATGACCGGAATGCGCCGTGGTGAGGTGCTCGGCCTCCGCTGGAGAGACGTCGACCTCGACGCAGCGCGCATCTCGATACGTCAGAGCATCGTGTCGGTGGCCTACGAGATCACGATATCGACGCCGAAGAGCCACCAGGCCCGGGTCGTCGACATCGACGATGTCACATGCGCGCTGCTGCGCACCCACCACGCCGCCCAGCAGGTCGAACGCTGGCACTGCGGCAACGACTATCACGACGGCGACCTCGTCTTCTGTAGGTGCGACGGGACACCGCTGCACCCGGACGCATTCTCCGCGGACTTCAAACGTATCGTGGGGGCAACGTCGCTCCCGAAGATCCGGCTCCATGACCTGCGCCACACCCACGCGACCATCGCCTTGGCGGCCGGGGTACCCGTGAAGGTCATCGCCGAGCGTCTCGGGCACGAGGACCCGGCGTTCACCATGAAGCAATACGCCCACGTGATCCCCGGCATGCAGGCCGAAGCCGCACGGATCGTCGCCGGGCTCGTCGATGTGATACCCGAGGCGGATGCGTCGTGACGTCGGACGGTAAGAGCCGGCAGGACGTGCGATCTACCGAGGCTCCTTTGCGATCCACAGATTCGAGTCGGGTGCCATCATCGCAGAGATCCTGCGGTTCTTGCTCCTCGTGCGCCTGGCGCGCATACCGGCTATCGAGTCGGGGCCCTCGTACGCCTCAACGTGGCAGGGGCACGCAAGGCTGTCCTCGGCCCGCCAATGGGGGCACAGGTTCTTGTCGGGACCGATGTAATTGCAGCGACCCCCGACGGCTTCCTTGGTGGAAACCCACCTCGGTGGTTTGCGAGGGGTCACCTCGGGACAGGTCCGACGAACCCACTCCCTGTCCGATGCCGGTCTCGGCTGGGAGAAAGCGACCGGCGGAGAGATCTGTTGGTTCTGGTCGTCAAACGGCATCGGAGCCTCCCTTTGGCAGGGCGCTCATTGGCGCTCAACAGACCCAGATCGTACCCCGGAAGATGTCTGGGAGCTGGGATCAACCACCGGACGCTTCGAGAACCCTGTCTGGCGAGTGGATCCACCGTGGGAACCGTCGCCTGTTCGCACGGTTTGACACAGGTTTGACACGGGTCGTGTGTCGCCGGTCCCGGACGCGAGAAGGCCCTTCGAGGATGTAGGACCTCCAAGGGCTTTCTTCGTAGCGGGGGCGGGATTTGAACCCGCGACCTTCGGGTTATGAGCCCGACGAGCTACCAGACTGCTCCACCCCGCGTCGATGGCTGGAGTATACGCGGGGAGGCACTCTATTGCCCAGCCGTGCTCTGCCGACGACTGCCGGGCAGTCCAGGATGGCTCAGGACCGCGACTCGGGTGACATCAGAGGTCGAGGAGCGCTTCGCTCCACCACGCCGGAGGGGTCGGCCTCGGGTCGAGCGACGGACTGGACTTCGAAGTCCCGTGCACGGGGGGTGGCGCGTCGTTGACCTTCGCTTGGCGTGCGGTGACAGCTTCCTTCGTCACGTTGTAGACGGTCAGATCCTGGGAGATCACCACCGGGCCTGTGTAGGACACAGCCATCTCCTCGAATACCGCGTCCACACCGGGGGTCACGTCCAGGTGCCAGAGTGCTCCCATACGCGGCCTCGTCATGTCGAAGATCTTGCCCATCTGCTCCGGGATCGTGTGTGCGAGACGCGTGATCTGGATCGCTGTCTCCAGCGAAAGACCCGATGTCTGTGCGAACACCGCGGGCGACTGGAAACACTCATGAATGAACAGGTCCGCTCCGACCGCGGCTTCGACGACGTATTTGCAGGGACGCGTGTCTCCCGAGAAGACGACCGTCAACCCTGCATAGGTGATGCTGTAGCCGACGGCGCCGCTCACCCCGTGGATGGCCGGAAAGCTCGAGATGGTGACGCCGTCGCGCTCGTAGATCACCTCGGGTCGGTCGTAAGGGATCTCGTGGGCGACCATGTCGAACCCGGTGGTCGGACGAACGCCGCGCACGGAGGCCGCGTCCCATGCCATCGCCTTGCCCATGTGGTCGACGAAGGCAGCCAAGCCGAGCGTCGGGTCCTCGCTGGCGCCTCCCCAGATCTCGACCGGATCGATTCGGCCTGCCTTCGCGTAACTCCCCACGAGACCGGGAATGTCGCCGATGTGATCGGCGTGCAAATGCGACAGGAACACCTTGGTCGTGGCCTCCAAGGGAAGCATCAACGACGCGAAGTTCGCCAGCGAACCCGAACCGAGGTCAAAGAAGAAGAAGTCCTTGCCGGGATTGCCCACCTCGATCAACAGCGATCCAGACGCCTGGCTCCGCCGGATCCACGGATCGCCACTGCCGAGCACCGTAACCCTGATCTCCCCGGGCGACAGGTCCTCGGCACCTGGCACATACATCGACGCCCGGTCGTCCACTGGCACGCCGACCACTGGGGTTCGTGTCAACGGCACCGATCCACCCAGGTAGGCGGGGATGGGCAACGCATCCTTCGGATAGGACATGGCGGTCTCCTCACTGTTCTGTCGAGGCTGCCTGCGACCCAGTTTCCCCAGATCACTGCGGGTTCCCACGATCGTCGTGGAATCGCGGGCAGCAGCCACATACTGATAGCAATCATGTAGCCCTGGCGAACGGAATGCATCAGCCACTCTGGCGGAAATCCCATGATCCGAGCGGGCACCGCATTGCGAGCCGGCCCGAGGCGCTGAACACTCGCCGGATTCTTGCTTCGGCTAGCTGCTCCCCTCAATCACGTCCTGGACGGCATCGGCGATGGCGTCCAGGACGTTCTGCTGATCAGAGCGTGCAATCACCTCTCTGATCAGTTTGCCGTCAGCACCCGAGATGATCATGGATCCCGGTTACGGCGCAACCATCTTCAGTGCAATCGTCCAGCCCCCCGGCCCACCCCACATCATCCGTTCGGGATTAGATCCGACGGCGGTCCGCGGGGCACGGCCACGGTGAATGACGGCGTTCGTCGGCTTCGTCCCCTGCACGATCTGGGGCTACCGGGGAAGCCCGGTACCATGGGGGTGGCAAGTCGGGAAGTCTGGTCGACGTCATCCACACATCGGAGCGTTGATGCCTTCCATGACAGGGGACCCGGTCGAGACGATCGACGATCAGCCGCGTTGGCACACACTCCCCGTCTCCGATGTCGAGGACCGGCTTCGCACGAGTCGCCACGGTCTCAGCGTCGACGAGGCAGCGGCCAGGC
Source organism: uncultured Acidimicrobiaceae bacterium (assembly GCA_964647265.1). Classification (GTDB taxonomy): domain Bacteria; phylum Actinomycetota; class Acidimicrobiia; order Spongiisociales; family UBA5794; genus SZUA-442. The sequence goes on from CAZYGP010000001.1 coordinate 43,951, forward strand.
TCGAGCACTTCGGCCCCAATGAACTCGAGGGTGAGCCTCCTCCGTCGGCCATCGCGGTGTTCGTGAGGCAGTTCAGGAGCCCGCTGATCGCGATACTCGTCGTGGCGGCCGTCGTCACTGCCCTGTTGGATGAGTGGATCGATACGTGGGTCATCACGGCAGTTCTGCTCCTCAACGCCGTCATCGGCTTCGCACAGGAGCGACGGGCAGAGGAATCGGTGCGTGCCCTGCAATCGCTTGCCGCACCCCAGGCTCGAGTCATCCGGAACGGGCACGAGCGTCACATCGAGAGCCGTTATCTCGTTCCCGGCGACTTCGTCCTCCTCGAGAGCGGTGTGCGTGTTCCGGCAGATCTGCGCCTGGTCACGACCATGGCCCTACGAATCGACGAGTCCCTCCTGACGGGGGAATCCGTCCCGGTGGCGAAAGACATCGATGTCGTCGACGACGACACCCAGCTCGCCGACAGGACCTCGATGGCGTATTCGGGATCTATCGTCGCCTCCGGTCGTGGCCGAGGATATGTCGTGGCGACGGGTGGTACGAGCCAGCTCGGCGCCATCGCGGAACTCATGCGGGGGGAGAAGTCCCCCCAGAGTCCCCTCCAGATCCGGATGACCCGACTCGCGCACCTCATCGGCCTCATCATCGTCGCAGCATCGGTCGGTACCTTCGTCATCGGGGTCCTCGCCAACCAGCCGCCGTCCGTCATGCTCAGGTTCGCGGTCGCCATGGCGGTCAGTGCGATTCCCGAGGGACTGCCTGTCGTGCTCACCATCACGCTGGCCGTCGGGGTCCAGCGCATGGCGCACCGGAATGCGCTGATCCGGCGGCTTGCCGCCGTCGAGACACTCGGGAGCACCACCGTCATCGGTTCGGACAAGACCGGCACCCTGACCGAGAACAGGATGACCGTGCAGAGCATCTGGGCAGGGGGGAGACAGTGGCAGGTCGACCAGTCTCGCCTGTCCACCGACCGGACGGACTCCCTGCGACGAGCGCTCATGGCTGGTGTGCTCACGAACGAGGCGGAGCTCTACCTCGAGGATGGCGTCGAACGAACCTCAGGTGATCCCACCGAGGTAGCGCTCCTGGTCGCCGCAGCGCGATGTGGCATGGAGCCTGCGATCGTCAGGGACCGCTTCACGACCACCGCCGAGGTGCCGTTCGAGTCAGAGCGCGGCTACTCCGCGGCCTTCGGGACGCTCGAAGGACGACCGATGGTCTTCGTCAAGGGCGCGCCGGAGCGAATCATCGAGATGTCGACGACGATGATCGGGAGCAACGGCGCCACGGACATCGACCGAGGACTGCTCTTGGGGGTCGCAAACGACATGGCGGCCAACGGCCTTCGCGTGCTGGCGATTGCGGAAGGCGAAGACGAAGACCATCAGAGCGTCGAACGGGAGCTGGACGGGGCCAGCCTCACCGTGCTGGGGCTCCAGGGCATGCTCGACCCACCGCGATCCGGCGTGGCGGATGCGGTCGCAGGATGCAAGCGAGCGGGCATACGGCCGATCATGATCACCGGCGACCACGCCGCGACAGCCCTGTCGATCGCCGAGCGGATCGGCATCGCCGACTCCGGATCCGAAGCTCTCACGGGTGCAGAGATCGACGACTTGACCGACGAGGAACTCACCGACCGGGTGCCGGGGATCTCGGTGTTCGCCCGCATGACGCCGGAGCACAAGTTGCGGGTGGTACAGGTCCTCCGACGCGCCGGTCAGGTGGTCGCAGTCACAGGTGACGGTGTCAACGACGCACCTGCGCTCCGCGCGGCCGATATCGGGATTGCCATGGGCAAGGACGGCACCGATGTCGCTCGCGAGGCCTCCGATATGGTCCTCACCGACGACAACTTCACCAGCATCTACGCCGCCGTCCACGAGGGTCGGGTCGTCTTCGACAACGTGCGCAAGGTCACGTTCTTCCTGCTGTCGACCGGCGCGGCGGGGATCGTGGCCCTCACGTCGGGGCTGATACTCGGATGGCCGTTGATCATGCTGCCGACGCAGATCCTCTGGCTCAACCTCGTCACCAACGGGGTCCAGGACGTCGCGATGGCGTTCGAACCCGCAGAGCCCGGTGTCCTCGATCGGTCGCCACGTCCGGCCCGCGAGGGCGTCATGAGCCGGCTGCTGTGGAAACGCACC
>CAZYGP010000002.1:0-33617 GCA_964647265.1 uncultured Acidimicrobiaceae bacterium
GTAGGCCGAGACGTCGTTCGCCTTGGTCTCGATGATCGGCAGGCCGGTGAGGGATCCACCTCCGAGCTCGTCTGACAGTTTCGCGCACCTCTCGAGGAGCCGGCTGTGGAGGTAGAACACGTCGCCCGGGTACGCCTCACGCCCCGGTGGGCGCCTGAGGAGCAGCGAGATCTCTCGGTACGCGACCGCTTGCTTCGTCAGGTCGTCGAAGATGACGAGCGCATGTTGGCCGTTGTACATCCAGTGCTGTCCGATGGCAGACCCTGCGTAGGGGGCGTACATCTGGAGCGCTGCCGAGTCGCCTGCCGAGGCATTGACCACGACGCTGTACTCCATGGCGCCGTTGCGCTCGAGGATGTCGACCACTTCGGCGACCGTGGAGTTTTTTTGGCCGATGGCGACGTAGATGCACTTCACACCGAGGCCCTTCTGGGCCAGGATCGTGTCGACGACGATCGCCGTCTTTCCGGTCTGGCGGTCACCGATGATCAGCTGGCGCTGGCCACGGCCGATCGGCGTCATCGCGTCGATCGCCTTGATGCCCGTCTGGAGCGGCTCGGATACGGGCTGGCGCTGGACGACGCTTGGTGCCTGGGTCTCGAGCAACCGCCGTTCCGTGGTGCCGAGCTCCCCCTTGCCGTCGATCGGGATCCCGAGGGGGTTGACGACACGACCGAGGAGCGCATCACCCACCGGGATCGACAGAACGCGGCCGGTCGAGCGCACCTCGTCGCCTTCCTCCACGCCGGAGGCGTCACCCATGATCACGGCACCGATGGAGTCCTCATCGAGGTTGAGGGCGACACCGAGCAGGCCACCGGGGAACTCGAGGAGCTCGGAAGCCATCGCCTTCGGGAGGCCCGCCACGCGGGCGACCCCGTCACCGACGGACGTGACGTAGCCCATTGTCTCTGACTCGAGGGAAGGTGACCAGCCCGCGAGATTGGAGCGGAGCGCGGATGTGATGTCGTCGGTGTTCAGTGTGAGTTCAGCCATCGTGCCTCAGCCCCATTGCTCTCGAAGCTCGTCGAACCGACCCTGGATCGATCCGTCGAGCACGGTGTCTCCTACCTTTGTGACGAGTCCGCCGATCACTGAGGGATCGACGACGACCTTGACCTGAATGCGCTTCCCGGTCGCCCGAACAAGGGCCTCCTGGAGCCGCGAGATCTGTGATTCGTCGAGTTCCATGGGCGTACGCACTTCTGCGACGACCTCACCCTCGGCCTCCGCCGTGAGGTCTGCGAGCCTCCCGGCGATGTCCCTGAGATGCCTGGCCTGCCCTGCCGCAATGACGAAGTTGAGCGCGGCCACGGTGACACCGGACGCCCGGGATCCGAGGAGGTCGTTCACGATCCCGTGCTTGCGCTCCATGGGGATCGCGGGATCTCGCAACACCTCCATCAGCTCCGGGTTTGCCGCCACGGCGTTCGCAGCCGAGTAGAACTCGTCGGTGACCTTCGCATCCGCGCCCTCGGCCCGCGCGATGTCGAGCAGTGCGGACGCATACCCGTCGACCTTCGTTGCCTCAACGGTGGAGTGATCCATCAGCTACTGAACCCCGCCGAGTTCTTCGATGTACCGGTCCACGAGTTGGCGTTGCCGATCGGCATCGATCGTTCCCCCGACGACACGTTCAGCCACCTCGATGGACAGGTCAGCGACCTGGCGTCGCAGGTCACCCGACACGCGTTCGCGCTCGGTGGAGATCTCGTCGTGGGCCCGCTCCTTGATCTGGTTCGCCTCGGTTTCCGCTCGCGCGACGATGTCGGCCTTGACGACCTCTCCGGCGTCCCTGGCATCCGCGACGATCCGCGCCGCCTCATCCTTGGCGGATGCCATCTGGGCCCGGTAGTCCGAGAGCAGGCTCTCTGCTTCGAGCTTCGCCTTCTCGGCGGATTCGTGTTCCGCCGCGATCTCCGCCTGACGGGCCTCGAGGGTCGCACTGAGGGCGGGAATCGCCCACTTCCAGATGAAGAAGAAGACGATCGAGAACGCGATGATTCCCGCGATGAGTTCCTCGGATGCCGGCAGGAGAAGGTCGACCCCCCCGCTCTCGCCCGATTCCTCGACCGCAAGGATCATGGTTGCGTTGGCGTACGTAAGCATTCTTCGCTCCTCCGGCTACGCCAGGAAGAAGAGCACGAACCCGATGAGGGCGAGTGCCTCCGTGAATGCGATCCCCAGGAACATCGTGGTTCGGACCATGCCTGCAGCCTCTGGCTGGCGGGCCATTGCCTGGACCGCGTTGCCGGCGATCAAGCCGATGCCAACACCAGGGCCGATGGCGGCGAGGCCGTACCCGATGAGGGCTATCGCTCCCTTGAGTTCTTCCATTGTTTCCCTTTCCTTGTCTCTTCAGACGGCACGTGGATCAGTGTTCTGCGTTGACGGACGTTTCGATGTACACGGCGCTGAGCAGGGTGAAGATGTACGCCTGGAGCATGATCACGATGACCTCGAATACGAAGATCGCAAGGGCGAGCACCCACCATGCGATGCCGAAGAGGCCCTTGACGGCGGAGATGTCTCCTGCGATGAACGCCGAAATCGACACGAACGCCGTCGTGAGGAGGAGCGACAGCATGACGTGGCCAGCCACGAGGTTCGCGAAGAGCCGCACAGCGAGTGAGAAGGGGCGAACGAGGAAGGTTGAGAAGAACTCGATGACTCCCACCAGCGGTTTGAGGGCAACCGGGACGCCCGGTGGCCAGATGATGGCGGTCAGGTAGCTGATCCCGTTGCGCTTGAAGCCCACGACGATGAAGATCACCCACGTGAGGAGGGCGAGGAAGAGTGGGAGCGCCATTCTCGAGGTGATCGGGAAGTTGATGAAGGGTGTCACCTCGAAGGCGTTCCCGATCAGGATGAAGATGAAGAGGGCCATGAGGTACGGGTAATACCTGATCCCGACCGGGCCGATGATCCCGATCGCGATCTCGTCGCGGACGAAGGTCATGAGGCTCTCGATGCTGAGCTGGTACTTCGACGGCCTCGTGGCCTTCTTGCGCAACCCGAAATAGATGAGGCCGACGGCCAGCGCGGCGGCAAGGAAGATCAGGAAGACCGTCCGGGTGATGGGGAAGCCGAGGACATTGACGATCTCATCGCGGAACTCGAACAGGTCGGTGACGTTCTCGGGAGCGCATACCGCGTTCTCCGACAGGTCGCATTCCTCGATCGCGAGTATCAGTTCGTCCACTCGAGTTCCCTTTCCGCGCCCTTGGCGACCGCTACCGCTTCCAGCGAGAGCAGCACGAGATAACTGACAACCACTGAAACGCCCATGGCCACCCGGTCGATGTCGACCATGTTCACGATGAGCACCATCGTCAACGTGATGAGGCCAAGACGGATGAAGAATCCGAACAGCGCGGCGGCATGATACATGCCGAGGGACACTCCCGCAGCCGTCGCCAGGATGTACCCGCCGAGGACGAAGTTGACCACCACGATGGCGATTCCGACGGCCGACGACACCGCTGCGAGCAACCCTCCGGTGATGGCGAACACGATGACGATGAGGGGAGCGACGATGACGGCCCGCTTGGCGATGTTGCGACCGATGATCGCCTCAACGGGGCGCTTCTCTGACGACGGCGAGTGCATCACGGACGGGTCGAAAGCGTCTTCAGACACCGTGGGCACGCTTTCTGCCTTCTTCGTCGAGCACAGCTGATGCCTGCCACAGCCTCCAGAAGCCTATGCACATACCCGCAAGGGTCCAGAGGATCACCATGATCGGTGAGGTGGACAGGAACCAGTCGAGCAGGAGTCCAATGAGGAGGCCTGAGACGATGTACGAGATCAGGTCGGCGTTCTTCGAGAAGGCCCCTGTGATGGCATCACGGTCAGGAACATGCGCCGAGGACTTGGTCGTCACGTCGTCGTTGGAGGTGTCATGGTCACTCACGGGCCATCCTCGAGGGCGCAAACCGGTTCGTCGTGCGGGGCAGGGTACCTCGGTCGTGCACACGAGTCGCAATCGGCTACGGAGCGGTGGTGCGGGCCGCGCTGCGCCACAGTCGTGTCAGACGTATCCGTTGAACTCGACCGGATAGGCGGGGAAGGCCCTCGCGAGTTCGGCGACCCTCCCTCGCAGCTGGTCGAGCACACCAGGATCGTTCCGCCTGCGGAGGATCTCGACGATGGCATTGCCGAGAGTGACCATCTGCTCCTGCTTCATCCCTGCGGTCGTAACCGCAGGCGTGCCGATGCGAATACCCGAGGTGATGAAGGGTGAACGCGGGTCGAACGGGATCGCATTCCTGTTGAGGGTCACCCCCATCTCATCGAGGAGTGAGGCGGCGTCCTTGCCTGTGAGCTCCTCATCGATGGATCGAAGGTCCGTGAGGAACATGTGGTTCTCAGTGCCGCCCGACACGACCCTCGCACCTGCACCGATCATCGCTTCTGCGAGTACCGATGCGTTGCGAACGATCTGCTGTGCATATTGGGCGAACTCCTCCGATGCGGCTTGTTTGAAACACAGCGCCTTGCCCGCGATCTGATGGTTGATGGCCCCACCTTGTGCGTAGGGGAAGACGCTCTTGTCGATCGCCTTTGCGTGTTCTTCGACGGAGAGGATCAACCCGCCACGTGGCCCACGCAGCGCCTTGTGCGTCGTTGCCGTGACGATGTGGGCATGGGGCACAGGAGATGGATGGGCCCCTCCCGCGATGAGCCCGATGATGTGCGCGGCATCGACGAGGAAGATGGCTCCAACCTCATCTGCAATCGCCCGGAACGCCGCCCAGTCGATGAGCCGGGAGTACGCCGAATACCCGGCGACGATGAGTTTCGGCCTGTGCTCTATCGCCGCGGCACGCACCTGATCGAGATCGATCGTCTCGGTCACCGGGTCGACCCCATATGCGACGAAGTTGAAGAGGTTCCCCGAGAAGTTGACCGGTGAGCCGTGTGTCAGATGGCCGCCCTGATCCAGTGCCATGCCGAGGATCGTGTCACCCGGTTCGAGCACGGCGAGGTAGGCGGCCATGTTCGCCTGCGAACCCGAATGCGCCTGGACGTTCGCATGATCAGCACCGAAGAGGGACGTTGCCCTTTGTATCGCCAGGTTCTCGATCTCATCGATCACCTCGCAGCCCTCGTAGTAGCGCCGTCCCGGGTACCCCTCCGAGTACTTGTTCGCGAGCACGCTTCCGGATGCCTGCATCATGGCGTAGCTGACGAAGTTCTCGGATGCGATCAGCTGGATGTGGCTTCGCTGCCGCTGGGCGTCCTTCGCGACGAGCGCGGCGAGGGTCGGGTCCGCTGCGGACAGCGGTGTCATGTCGGTCATCGGAGCTCCTGTTGGCGGTCGCATGGGAATCTAGTGCCCTGAGTTGCCGGACCGGCCACGAGTCAGTCGCCCCCTCCTGCCGCCCCTGCCCGGACCCTGTCGTAGTAGATGTCGGTGATTGCGAGGCCAGGAAAGACGACGATCGGAGCGACAAGACCGTAGACCGTCGGGTCGATCCGGTACAGAGCCACTGCCATGAACGTGAGCGCGCCAATTGCGGCGACGCGCACTCCGACCCTGATCCGATCATCGCCCGGTTCGAGGCCGAACGCCCCGGCAACACCTGCTGCCATGACTGGTGTTGCGACAGCGAAGGTGTCGGTGCCCGTGATCTGGAACCCGATGATGAGGGCGATACCGGTTCCCAGGCCGATGAGGGAGGATCGGAACCCCGTGCCGAACGGGTCGTCGGCGCCCGAGAAGCCTGCGAGGGCGTATGAGGCGAAGACGAGTCCGAACGCGACGATCACGAACGCGACGATCCGCTCGCTCGAGACGGCGAGGAACCCGAACCACAGCGCGATCGCCCAGACGAGGGTCGCGACGGTCACCGCGAACCACCGGTTCGGGGTCACAGGACGATGGGCCCGTCCCGCAACACCATCTCCGAGGGCTGTGTCAGGTCCACGAGCGTCGACGGCTCGCCGCCACCGGGATCGCCTTGCAGGTAGGTCAGAACATGATCGGCGAACACCGCTTGGGCCTCGCTGGCAGAGTTCGCGGGTTCCCCTGACGAGAGGTTCGCAGAAGTCACAGCGAGCGGGCCAGCGAGGCGCAGCAGTTCCAGCGTCACAGGATGGTCGGGGCAGCGCAAGGCGATCGTCCGGCGGCGCGTGTCGCCGAGCCACGTCGGCGCGGTGTCCAGCCTCGGTACGACGAGGGTCACAGCCCCCGGCCAATGGCGCTCGGCGAGGTCGAGCGCGCGATCCGACATGGCGCCAAGGAGGAGTCCCTGGTCGAGGTCCGCCACCAGCAGCGCGATCGGTTTGCGTTCCTCGCGTCCCTTGAGGTCGTAGAGCCGCTCCAGGGCTGCCTCGTCGTAGGGATCTGCGGCCAAGCCGTACACAGTGTCGGTCGGCACGCCGATGACCTCACCGCGCTTGATGGCCCGTGCAGCAGCAGAAACATCCACCAGTACCTCCCGTGCTCGAAACCACAACGCTACTCGACGCGACGTCTGCCGAACACGAACCGGTCCTTGCCGTACATGTCGGAGCGGACCTGTCCGCCGAGGGTCGCGAACATCGGAGCGACCGACTGCGCGTGGAACTCCGACACCTCGCATGCCACCACTCCGCCGGGTGAAAGCCACTCCGGTGCCGCCGCAGCGATTCGTGCCACGATCTCATCCCCCCGTGGACCTGACACGAGGGCGATCACCGGCTCGCGACGAACGTCCCTGGACAGGCCCTCGAGTTCTGACTCAGCGAGGTACGGCGGGTTTGCGACGAGCAGATCGACCGCTCCCTCGATCTCCCTCGGCAGGGAATCGAAGAGGTCACCGAGGTGGAACGAGATGGAGACACCGTTCATCTCGGCGTTCGCTGCCGCGACCGACAACGCATCGGCAGAGACGTCGGTTCCGTACACGGTTGCTCCTGGGAACGTCGCCGCGAGCGCGACGGCGAGATTCCCGCTTCCCGTGCAGAGGTCGACGATCACGGCCGGCTCGTCGACGACGTCGCGCACCAACGTGAAGAGCTCCTCCGTCTCGGGACGGGGAATCAGCACGCGCTCATCGACGACGATCGTGACTGGCCCGAATGGGACGGATCCCTCGAGGTACTGGAGGGGTTCCCCCTCGAGCCGTCGAACCTCGAGATCGGTGAACCGTGCAATCTGGGAGTCGTCGAGTGGTACGCCGATGCCGACGTCGACCGCGGATCGGCCCGTCACGATGGTGAGCAGACGCCGGGCCTCATGGCGTGGCAGGGCGGTTCGTCGGAGGATGTCGGTAGTCGTGTGCACGATCAACCGTCGGAGGCGAGGCTCCGTGCGACATCGTCGGAGATGAGCGCATCGTGGATGTCATCGAGGTCGCCGTCCAGCACGGCGGGAAGTGCATGGATCGTGAGACCGATCCGATGGTCGGTGACGCGGTTCTCCTTGAAGTTGTATGTCCGGATCTTCTCGGATCGCTCGCCGGAACCGACCTGGGACTTGCGGACGGAGGCGCGTTCGCCGAGTTGTTCCTGGATCTGGAACTGGTACATCCTGGCCCGAAGGACGCGCATGGCCTTGAGCTTGTTCTGGAGCTGCGACTTCTCGTCCTGGCACGACACGACGATGCCGGTCGGCTTGTGCGTGATCCGCACGGCGGAGTCCGTCGTGTTCACGGATTGGCCGCCAGGACCTTGGGACCGCATCGTCTCGATGACCAGATCACTGTCGTTGATGTGGACTTCAACGTCCTCGACCTCGGGCAGGACCGCAACGGTGCCGATGGACGTGTGGATTCGTCCCTGGGACTCGGTTCTCGGAACCCGCTGGACGCGATGCGGTCCCGCCTCATACTTGAAGCGGGCATAGACGTTGCGACCCTTGACAGCGAACGTCGCCTCCTTGATCCCCCCACCGTCGGTCGGTGAGATGTCGATGGGTTCGATCGTCCAACCGGAACGCTCAGCGAACCGTTCGTACATGCGGTACAGGTCACCTGCCCACAGGGCCGCCTCGTCGCCCCCCGCTGCCGACCGGATCTCGACGATGACGTCTTTGTCGTCGTCGGGATCCCTCGGCACGAGGAGCTTCCGGAGCTCAGCCTCGAGGGCATTCGCCTCGGCGCTTCGCGACTCGATGGTCTCGCTGAGGTATGCCCGCATCTCGGGGTCGACTTCAGTCGAAGCCATCTCGGTGGCTTCCGCAACTTCGTGGGATGCTTCCCGGTAGCGGCGGTACGCCTCGACGACCGGCTTGAGTTCGGCGTGGCGTGTCGAGACATCGACGTATCGCTGCTGATCCGCATGGATGGTTTGGTCGGAGAGCTGGATCATCGTGTCCTCGAAAGCTGCCTCTGCAGCTTCGAGTCGCTCGATGAGCCTGTCATCCATCGCGGTCACCGAGGTCGAACTCGGCGGCAAGAGCTCCCGGATCGATGTCACCTCTTGCGCGTACCTCGTCGACCTGTTGGGGGTCGAGCGCTGCGAGCAATGAGGCGACAGCGACCTCGACCTGACGGTCGTCCGGTTCCTTCGTCGTGATGGCTTGGATCCAGATACCGGGGCGCGATGCCCACCCGAGCCAGGGAGTTCCGGCTGCCGAGCGCAGGATCTCGTATGAGAGGCCCGCGATGACCGGGATGAGGAGGATGCGTGCGAGGATCTGCCATAGGAATGGCAGCGGGGCGAGGGTGAGGAACACGACGAACGACACCATCGCGACGATGATGATGAACGAGGTCCCGCACCGCGGATGTCGAGGGCTGTACACCTGGATCGAAACGATGTCGAGGGGGTCGCCGTTCTCGTATGCGTGGATCGTCTTGTGCTCTGCGCCGTGATACTGGAACACCCGCTGGATGTCGGGATTGCGTCCAATGAGCCAGATATACGCAACGACGAGGACGATTCGCAGGATGCCGTCGATGACGACGAAGGCCAGGGCATTTCCGCCGACGAGATCCTTGATCCAGTTCGCAGCGAAGGCGGGCCCCAGGACGAAGATGCCAAGGGCCGCGACGATTGCGATCACCATCGTGAGGATGATCTCTCGACGTCCGATCTCCTCGTCCTCGTCCCCGGCGCGTTGCGCCGACCACGAGAGGGCCTTGAAACCAAGCGAGAGGGATTCGGCGAGCACGAAGATGCCACGGAGGAACGGCACACGAGCCCACCGGTTGCGTGACGTGAGCGCAGATAGTTCGTTGCGCTTCGCTTCGATCACGCCGTCGGGACGTCGTACGGCTACGGCCCAGGCGTCAGGGGCTCGCATCATGACGCCCTCGATGACCGCCTGGCCACCGACGGTGGCGCCAGGGGATCGACTCAACTATGCCTCCGCGTCTGCGGCGTCCGAGGCTTCCACCGTCTTCGCGGTGCCGGCCTGGCCGTACCGTCGACGGAAGCGCTCGACGCGACCGGTGGTGTCCACGAGGATCTGCTTGCCGGTATAGAACGGGTGGCTGGCAGACGATATCTCCACTTTGGCGAGCGGATACGTGTTCCCGTCATCCCACTCGATGGTGTCGGTGGTCTCGATGGTGGACTTCGTGAGGAACTGGAAGTCCGAGGACGTGTCCTGGAACACGACAGGGCGGTAGTTCGGGTGGGTGTCGGGCTTCACGGGCTCTCCTGATCGATTCGTGAACTGTAGCGGGGTTCCTATTGTCCGCTCTTCGCCACGGACATGAGGAACTCGGCGTTCGACTTGGTGCTCTTGAGACGGTCGATGAGCAGCTCGAGAGCCGCGCCCGACTCGAGGGCGAGCAGCACCCTGCGGAGCTTCCACACCTCTTGGAGTTCCGAACGATCGAACAGCAGCTCCTCGCGGCGGGTCCCTGACGACTCGATGTCGATCGCCGGATAGATCCGCTTGTCCGCGAGCTTGCGGTCGAGCCTGAGCTCCATGTTCCCGGTGCCCTTGAACTCCTCGAAGATGACCTCGTCCATACGGCTCCCGGTTTCGACGAGCGCCGTGCCGATGATCGTGAGGCTGCCGCCCTCCTCGATGTTGCGTGCCGCACCGAAGAACCGCTTCGGTGGGTACAGCGCCGTCGAATCGACACCACCCGACAGGATGCGCCCGGATGCCGGCGTTGCGAGGTTGTGTGCCCTCGCCAGGCGCGTGATCGAGTCGAGCAGGATGACCACATCGGTCCCTGCCTCGACGAGGCGCTTCGCACGCTCGATCGCGAGTTCCGACACCTGTGTGTGCTCCTCGGCAGGTCGGTCGAACGTCGAGTAGATGACCTCGCCCTTGACCGAGCGCTGCATGTCGGTCACTTCCTCGGGCCGCTCATCGACGAGGACGACCATGAGGTAGCACTCTGGATTGTTCGCAGCGATCGAGTTGGCGATGTCCTTGAGGACCGTGGTCTTGCCCGCCTTGGGCGGTGAGACGACGAGGCCACGCTGGCCCTTGCCGATGGGAGCGATCAAGTCGATGATCCGAGCCATCATCAGGTCGTGGTGCCCTTCGACCTCGAGTCGGAGCCGCTCGTCGGGGAAGAGAGGTGTCAAGGTTGCGAACTTCGGACGGTCAGCGGCCAGTTCCGGATCCATCCCGTTCACCTTCACGGCACGCACCAGGGCGGGGAACTTCTCCTGGGCACGTGCCGGACGTACGGGACCCTCGACAACGTCGCCCTTTCGGAGCCTGTCCCTCCGGACGATGTTCGCAGCGACGTAGACGTCCTTGTCTCCGGGGAGATACCCGGTGACCCTGAGGAACCCGTAGCCCTCGGGGAGGATGTCGAGGATTCCTTGTCGTACCTCGAGGTCTGTCTCATCGACCGGTTCGCGGTTGCGGGTTCGGCTGCGGCTCCGATTTCGGTTGCGGTTCCGCCTCGCGCCTTGCTGGTCGTCGTTCCGGTCGAAGCGATCGTTGCGATCGTCGTCGTCGTCTGCGCCACCGTCATCATCTGACGACTCGGAAGCCGGGGACTCCGAAGCGACCTCGGCGACGGACTCGGGGGTCACCTCGGGAAGCATGGAGGGGTCGAATCCTTCGGCATCCAGAATGGCTGCGATCAGCTTCGACTTCTGCATGCCGTCGGGATCGATGTCCACCGACGTCGCCATGTCTCGCAGTTGCGGGAGTTTCAACTCCTGCAGACGTGCCCTTTCGATGCTCATCTCGGCTGGTCCCCTTTCGAGATGGTGAGATTGGTTTGGCCCTCGTCCCGGATGGGCGTGCGGCCAAGGATGCAGCGCGACACGCCAGTGTGCGGGTGAGCGCTCGGGGATCCCACGAAGCGACCGAGGGGCCGTTGGCGGGATTGACGACACTATAGGGTCGAGTCTCCGCTATTCGTCGGGATTTCCTTCGAAGTCGAATGCGTCCGGTCGTCCGAGGGCGGGCGTCGGCGCTCCGTCGTCGAGCTCGAGCTCTTCGATCCTGGCGCCGCGACCTGAGATCTTGTCGGCAGAGATGCGGATGTCCTTGATGTCGCGCTCTGCCTGGTCGAAGTGCGTCTCGAGCTTGTGGACCCGGTCCATGAGGCGATCGACATCCTTGAGCATCACGCCGATCTCCACCTGGATGAGGCCCGCCTGCTCGCGCATGCGGACGTCGCGGAGAACGGCACGCACGGTGGTGAGCGTCGCCATCATCGTCGTCGGTGATACGAGGTACACCTTTGATCGGTGGCTCAACTCGACGACGTCGGGGTGGTGGGCATGCAGCTCCGCATAGACGGCTTCGGAGGGGATGAACATCAGCGCGGAGTCGGAGGTCTCGCCGGGAAGGATGTAACGCTCGGCAATGTCCCTGATGTGCTTCTTGGTGTCCGTCCCGAGCTGTTTCGAGAACACTGCCCTCTCCACGTCGCTGTCAGTGTTGAGCATCGACATGTACGAGGTCAGCGGAAACTTCGCGTCGATCACGATCGGACCGGGAGGATTGGGGAGCTTGATCACGCAGTCGGCCCGCTTTGCGTTCGACAGGACGACCTGGAACGCATAGGCGCTCGGCGGAAGCGCGTCGATGACGATGTCATTGAGCTGGACCTCTCCGAACGCACCCCTCGCGTGTTTGTCGTCAAGCACGTGTTGGAGGCTCACCACCTGCTCGGAGAGCTCGGTGATGTTCTTCTGCGCCTTGTCGATCGTCTCGAGGCGCTGGGAGAGCTCACCGAGCGACTTCGCCGTCGCCTTGGCCGAACCCGTGAGGTTCTCCCCCATCGTCGAGTGCACCGCGTCGAGCCTCTCGTTGAGCTGCTGCGCGAGCTGCTGTTGGGAGACGGTGAGCGTGTCGGTCAACGCTTTCGATGTCGCGACCTGGTTCTGAGCGACCGAATCCACCTTGCCGACAAGGGCCTGTTGCGCCGCCATCAACTCGGACATCCGCCTATCGACGTCGTCCGTCGCCGACGCCCTTGCCATGGAAACGAGTTTGACAAGGGCAACAGTGAGCCCGATCACCACGATGACGAGGAATCCGACGAGTGCGTACGTCACGAGGCCCCAAAACCTGTCGTGCTGGGTGTCTTGCTGGCTGTTTCGCTGGCTGGCTTGCTCACACTCTCAGCGTAGATCCGGGGTGTGACAGAAACGCGGATGGAACCGACCGCGGCGTGGATCGCAGGATCGCCGGTGGTCCTCAGCCGAGCCCGGCGGCCGAAGCGACGGCGGACACGGTGGCAGAGATCGGGTCGGGCAGCACGAGGTCTTTCGTCGCCGTCGCCGGATCCTTCAGGCCGTGACCCGTCACGGTGCACACAATCGACCCTTCCGGGAGTTCGGCGCGGAACTTGATGATCCCGGCGACGCCGGCCGCCGACGCCGGTTCGCAGAAGACGCCGACGGACGCGGCGAGGAGTCGATACGCATCGAGGATCTCATCGTCGGTGACGGCTTCGATCCTCCCACCGGACTCGTCACGAGCTGCGACCGCTCCGTCCCAGGAGGCGGGATTTCCGATGCGGATCGCGGTGGCAATCGTCTCCGGCTCGTCGAACACCTCGCCGAACACGATGGGCGCGGCGCCTTCCGCTTGGAATCCCCACATCGCAGGCGCCGTCCCAGACTCCGTGTATCCCTTCCAGTATGCGGTGATGTTCCCTGCGTTCCCGACGGGCAGAGCGTGGACGACAGGCGCGTCACCAAGGGCATCGATGACCTCGAACGCCGCAGTCTTCTGTGCCTCGATCCGATATGGGTTCACTGAGTTGACGAGCGCCACATCGAAGTCGGACGCCAGGTCCCGGACGATGCGAAGCGCATCGTCGAAGTTCCCCTCGATGGGTACCACCGTCGCGCCATGGACAAGAGCCTGTGCGAGCTTCCCCGCTGCGATCTTTCCCGCCGGGAGGACCACGACGCAACCGATCCCCGCGCGCCCGGCATAAGCGGCAGCCGACGCTGAGGTGTTGCCCGTCGAGGCACAGGCGACGGCACGAGCACCCGATTCGACTGCTTTGGACACGGCCAGGGTCATTCCCCGGTCTTTGAAGGATCCTGTCGGGTTCATTCCCTCGAACTTCAGGAGGACGTCCCTACCGACGATCGCAGACACGGCAGGTGCCGGAATCAGCGGAGTGCCGCCCTCGAGGAGCGTCACGACCGGGGTCTCGTCCGTGACGGGCAGGCGGTCACGGAACTCCTCGATGACTCCGCGCCAGATCACGTCGTGTCGCCGAGGACCCGGATGACCGAGGCGACCTCGATCACATCGTCGAGGGCTCGGAGGTTCGCCACCGCGACCCGCTGGTCCCTCTCCATGGCGCGATGGGTGACGATGACGAGCGCTGCCTCGTCGTCAGCGCCCTCCTGCCACACGGACCGGATCGAGACGCCTGCGTCCCCGAAGACCGATGCGATCCTCGCGAGGACGCCGGGGCGATCCTCGACGAGCAGGCGAACGTACCGCGCCGTAGACACGTCTTCGAACGGGACGATATCGCCGGGAGAGAACCGGATGCGCGGAGCGACCTGGGCGCCAGCGAGCATTTCCCGTGCAGCGTCGATCACGTCACCGAGGACGGCCGTCGCTGTGGGCTCACCTCCGGCACCGGGACCGGCGAACAGGAGCGAGTCGATCGAAGGTCCCTCGATGAACACGGCATTCGTGGCTCCTCGGATCGCGGCGAGCGGATGATCCGTCGGGATGAGGGCAGGGTGGACGCGTGCACTGATACCTGCGGGCGTTCGCTCGCACACAGCGATCAGCTTCACCGCGTACCCGAACTCGGCGGCGAACCCGATATCGACCGCTTCGATCGACTCGATGCCCTCGCGGTAGACGTCATCGAGCCCCGTCCACGTACCGAAGGCGAGCGAGGCGAGGATCGCTGCCTTCGCCGCAGAGTCGGCTCCGGACACATCGGCGGTCGGGTCGGGCTCCGCATATCCGAGCGCTTGGGCACCCGAGAGCGCATCGGAATAGGACTCTCCGAACTCTGACATCTGGGTGAGGATGTGGTTCGTCGTGCCGTTCACGATCCCGAGCACACGGGTGATCGATTCCCCTGCAAGCGTCTCTGACAGGGGTCGAATGATGGGGATGCCGCCACCGACGGAGGCCTCGAACAGGAGGGGAACCCCCGCACGTTCGGCGGCGGCGATCAACTCTGGGCCACGCGCTGCGATAAGTTCCTTGTTGGCCGAGACCACGGGCTTGCCGAGCTCGATCGCTGCAAGGATCAGGTCCCCTGCAGGGTCGCGCCCTCCCATGACCTCGACGATCAGGTCGACGGTCGGGTCGTTGACGACCGCGAAGGGGTCGTCGGTCAGCAGGCCATCGGACACGGGGAACTCCCTGGTTCGATGGACGTCCCGCACACCGATCCTGCGAACATCAAAGGTGAGGCCGGTCTTGAGCGCGATTGCAGCCGAGTCGCCGATCAATCGGCGCACCAGTGCTCCGCCCACGGTGCCTGCACCCAGCAGGCCGATTCCGATCGTTCGTTCCATGTCGGGCGACGATAGCCGTGGGGATGTGGTTCCCATCCGCAGACGCCCGACCTGAGCGAGTTTCCACGAAGTGCACTTCAGCTTTCGCGACTTCCTGCCGTTACCACTACGCATGGGGATGGACCGCAGTCGGCTGGGCGCGATACTCGTGTCGGTCGTCGTCGTCGCGACGGCGCTCGGCTCCGGCCCCGCGCTCGCCGACGACCACGACCACGCTGACGAACCAACGGACGTCGTGACCGTTGACCCAACGGACACCACGGACACGACCGACACGACCGACACCACGGACACGACCGACACCGTCGCCACGACCGACACGACCGACACCGTTGCCACGACGGACACGATCGAGAAGGTCGCCCCCGCGCCCGGGCCACGGCGCACATTCGTGCCCGTGAAGCGCTACAACGTTCTCCGAAAGCTCGTCTTTCCCGTGGTCGGCCTCTCGAAGTACTGGTCCGGGTTCGGCGACTGCCGCGACAACTGCACGCGGGAGCATCACGGCATCGACATCTTCACCTACGGCTACAAAGGGTTCCCGATCGTCGCCGCCCACGATGGGACGGTCACCAAGGTCACATACGACGAGGGCAACCCCGGATGCTCCGTACGGATCCGCGGCAAGGACCGGTGGGAGACCCGGTACTACCACCTCAACAACGATCTCCCGGTTCCCGGGACGGACGAGATCGGGGCTCCATGTCCGGCCCCGGGCATCGAGGTCGGTACCGAGGTCAGGGCGGGCCAGATCATCGGGTACATGGGTGACAGCGGAAACGCCGAGGACACGCCGCCCCACCTGCACTTCGAACTCCGGAACAGGAGCGGATACCCCATCGACCCATACCGGTCATTGAAGAACGCTGCGCGGGTCACCTACGAGTGGTTACCCGCAGATCCCCAGGTGACGACGATGCGGCTGTCAGAGGCCTCCCACACCTCGGCACGGATGCTCACCATCATCGATTCTCAGGTCATGCACCGTGTGGGTGCCAGCGAGGCAGGCGCAACGTTCCTCGAGAGCCCGCTGCTCGCCGTCGATCGGACAGACCCGACGCGTGCGATCTCCGAAATCAAGAGGTTGGCACCTGAGCGCATCCTGATCATGCATGGCGACCCTGGAAGCTGGCTCGAGCAGCTTGCACGACCACTCGCGCCGATCGCCGCCCGATGGGAGATCCCCAACCCGCATGCGCCCGTACTGGGCCAGACGCCGGACGCCGTCGAAGCCGTGCCCTTCGAGTACAACCCTCCCGACCGCTTCACCACCATCATCGCCGGTGTCGTCGACCGGATCCACCGATCACGTGTCGAGGCGTTCGAGGCGTACGCATTCGATCACCTGTCGATCGTCCTCACCTCCGAGACCTGGGCGCCGCACGCGATCGGTGAACCATCGCGGAGCTGGCCGGGCAAGGACGCGGACCAGACCCTGCTGTGGTGGCACACCGGCTCGGGATGGGTGGGAACATCGACGATGGACGAGGCTCCACATCCAGGATTCGCCTATGTCACGGAGAAGCTCGCCCAGCCCCAGACGCTGAACTTCCTCTCCAGTCTCGCCGAGCTGCCGCCTTACCCCGTGTGGAAGTCCTCATGATCTCAGCCCTGGTGCTCATCAACGGGTGAACTCGCACTCGCTGGGGTGTCCACGTATGCTCGGCGGATGACCACTCGGCACCGGTTCGGTCGGATCGCGACCGTCTTTGCGATCGCAGTACTCGCGCTGATGATCTCGGTGAGCGCGGCTGAGGGGTCTGATGGGGCCAGCGACGCGACCACAGGGTCCGTCGACAGTTCGGTTGGCGTTGCCGTGTTCGACCCGACCGATCCCCTCCAGATCGTCCGACCGCTCGTGTTCCCGGTGGTGGGCACCAGCTCGTTCTCCCCCTCTTTCGGAGCGTGCAGGGACGGGTGCACGCGCCTCCATGAGGGCATCGACATCATGACCTTCGGATGGAAGGGCGTTCCCGTGGTCGCAGCCCACGACGGTGTGGTCACGTGGGCGCACGTCGGTGGTGACCTTGCAGGGTGCGGCGTCATCATCACGGCGGACGATGGTTGGTCGACCGTGTACACCCACTTGAACACCGATCTCCCGGGGACGGACGTCGACGAGGCTCCGTGCTTCGCACCGGGGATCACGGTCGGCGCGGCGCTCTCGGCGGGAACGGTAATCGGATGGGTCGGAGATGCCGGGAACGCGGAGGAGACCCCACCGCACCTCCACTTCGAGATCCGACATCCCAGCGGCGTCGCCGTCGACCCGTGGATCTCGCTCGTCGGGGCGGAGCGGATCGACCACCATTGGATCGATGCCTCAGACCTTGCCGCGGTCGCCAGGGCCATGCACGACGAAGCCCGCACCATCTACGTTGTGTCGGTCGACGTGCTCGCGTCGCTGACCGACGCCGATACGGCAATGGCGACCTACGACGCCCCGTTGATCCCCCATGACCCGAACGATCCGGGGTCGGTCCTCGACGCCGTCCGCGACTACAAGCCGGAGCGGATCATCCTGTTCACGGGTGATGCGTCATCGGAGTTCATCTCAGATCTCGTCACCGCAGCACCGATCGTTGCGATCGTTCGGGCGGGCGAGGAGGTCGACGAGGTGGAGGCAACCGACATCGCACCCGCGGACGCGGCAGTGATACCTGCACCGATCGTCGAGGACCCTGCGGTCCCGATCACGGCGCACGAGCCCATCGACAGCGAGACGATCGTCATCATCACCACGAAGGGATCGCTGCCACGGCAGGTCCCACAGACCCTCGATGGCTTCCCCGTCATCGTGCTGTCGGGTCGCACTGCGAACGTCGACGCCGGTGTCAGCGTCACAGGGAAGCCCGACGACAGTGCGAATCGAAACGGTCTGTGGTGGCTGACCGCTGACGGGTGGCGAATGACGAACTCGATGGATGATCGCCCGCCGCAGCCGATGGCATTCGTGGCGTCGCCCGATGCCAAGCCGTGGACGATCGCGTTCCTGACGAGTTCAGCGTCCGCGCCTCCGATGCCCCTCTGGCACCATCAACCGACGTCCTTTGCGACCATGTCCCGGTAGGTCTCACGCTCGATGACCACCCTCGCCGTGTCTCCTCGTACGAACACGACGGCGGGCCGCGGCACCTTGTTGTAGTTCGACCCCATGGAGTGACCGTACGCGCCGGTGACAGGTGTCACCAGGATGTCACCGACGACGACATCGGCGGGGAGCCGCGCGTCACGGACGATGAAGTCGCCCGATTCGCAGTGCTTACCGACGATCCGCACGGCTCTGGACCGCCTGGCACCGACGGCCCTGGCGAGGAAGGCCTCGTATCCGCTCCCATACAGGACGGGCCGAGGGTTGTCCGACATCCCGCCATCAACGGCGACGTACGTGCGCGTTCGGGGGATGTCCTTGATCGTGCCGATGGTGTAGGCCGTGACCGCTGCGTCCGCAACGATCGATCGACCGGGCTCCGCAGTGATGCGGGCGGTGATCCCCGCCTCTGCAGCGGCGTCGTGGACGACTCTCCCCCACTGCGCGATCGAGGGGCTCTCCTCGCCGTCGACGTACGCCACACCGAGCCCACCTCCGATCGAGACCTCCTCGATGTCGGCGCCGGCGATGAACGGTGCGATCGCGACGATCGCCTTCGCGAACGAGGCGACATCGAACACCTGGCTGCCGACATGGACGTGGAATCCCACGAGTGTCATCGAGGGCGACTGTTCGATCGCGTCGACGGCACGACTTGCAATGCCCTCGACAATCGGGAACCCGAACTTCGAGTCGACGGCACCCGTGCGGAGATACTCGTGGGTGTGGGCCTCGATACCCGGATTCAATCGCAGGAGGACCCGAACGGGTGCCGAAGGGGCGAGCGACCGGATCCGATCGATCTCGTCGAACGAGTCGACCACGATTCGACCGACTCCCTCGTCGATCGCGTATGCGAGTTCCTCGTCGGACTTGTTGTTCCCGTGCAGGATCAGGTGCGAGGCGGGTATGCCAGCGGCACGTGCCACGAACAGCTCGCCGCCCGTTGCGACGTCGATGTCCATTCCCGAGTCGTACGCGAGGCGAGCCATCGCCTTGCAGAGAAATGCCTTCGACGCGTACGCGACGCCACCGGGAAACGCGGCGACCGCTTCGCCGCACCTGTCGATGAGGTGCTGCTCGTCGTACACGAACAGCGGCGTCCCGAAGCGTTCGGTGAGCTCGATGATGTCACATCCGCCGATGTGAAGCGTGTCGCCGTGAAGGCTCGCCCCGGACGGCAGCAGGTGCAGCGGTACGGGTCCTCCCGCTATCACATACGCTCCGGAACGTCGATCCCCAACAGATCGAGAAGGAGCGCGAGTGTGCGCAATGTCGTATCCACGAGCGTCAGCCATGAAGCCTGACGCAGCCCGTCCGGCTCATTCAGGATGTGACAGTGCTCGTAGAAGCGGCTGAAGTCGGTGGCCACGTCGTACGCGTACTCGGCGATCACGTTCGGACCGCGGAGATCCGCTGCCCGACCCAGGATCTCGGGAAGGCGAATCAGCCTCAGCATGAGCGCCCGTTCGACGTCCACGGACGGGGAGGCAACGGTACCGGCCACGAGACCGGCATCCGCCGCCCTCCTGAGGATGGACTTGATCCTCACCGCCGAGTACTGGAGATAAGGACCCGTCTTGCCTTCGAATGCGGAGAACCGGTCGATGTCGAAGACGTAGTTCGACGTCCGGTGATTCGAGAGGTCGCCGAACTTGAGCGCTGCGAGTCCCACCTTCCTCGCAATCTCTTCCTGCTCATCGGCGGGGTAGTCGTCCGCGATGTGCGCCTCCCTCAGCCGTGACCGTGCAGCGTCGGTTACGAGTTCGATCAGGTCACCGAGGCGGAGAACGCCGCCCTCGCGGGTCTTGAACGGCTTCCCGTCGACACCGTTCACGGTCCCGAAGCCGACGTGCTCGAGCTGCACCCCGTCGGCGGCGATGCCGGCTCTCCGGGCTGCCCGAAAGACCTGCTCGAAGTGCAACCCCTGGCGTGCGTCCACGACGTACAGGCCGAGGTTCATCCCCATATCGGTCACCCGCATGTCGATCGTGGCGAGGTCGGTCGTCGAGTACAGATAGGAACCGTCGGAGCGGGTGAGGAGCAGCGGTGGAAGCTCCTTCTTGTCCGTCGGCTCCGAGACATCGACGATCACAGCACCATCGCTCACCCGCGCAACACCTCTGGAAAGGAGGTCCTTCACCATCGGCTCGAGGCGATCGTTGACCGTTGACTCCCCGTACCAGACATCGAATTCGACGCCGAGTTGCTCGAAGTCCTTCGTCTGTTCGGCGACGGAGACATCGTGGAAGTGCTTCCAGAGCGCGAGGTATCCCACCCTCCCGTTCTGGAGGTCGAACGTCGCTCTTCGGGCTCGTTCCGCAACCGCGGGATCCTCGGCACACCGACGGGTGATCACCGGGTACATGTCGGAGAGGTCGTCGAGGGTGACGGGAGAATCCTCGGGGTACGGTCCATCGGATGCGGGCTCGAAGGCCTCGTCGAAGTACGGGAGGCCAGGCGCGCGATCCTCGAGCTCCACGATGAGCTGGCCTATCGGCATCCCCCAATCCCCCATGTGGATGTCCCCGATGGTGTGATGACCGAGGAATCGGAAGAGCCGCTTGATCGACTCACCGATGACGGCTGCACGAAGATGGCCGACGTGGAGGGCCTTCGACATGTTCGGACCCCCGTAGTCGACGACTACGGTGAGCACACTCGTCACGGCGGGCACGCCGAGCCTCGGATCCCCCGCCATCTCAGAGATTGCGGATCCGACGGTGTCGGGGCGCAGGACGATGTTGATGAACCCCGGACCAGCGACGGAAACGTCGGCGATGTCGGCGACCAAGGCGCTGGCAACAACATCGGCCGCCAGATCCCGCGGTGGTCTGCCGACCTGTGCTGCTGCGCCCATGGCACCGTTGCACTGGAAGTCCGCCAGCTCAGGGCGCTGGGACGCGACGACCTCTCCGAAGGCCCGGTCTGACCCGTGGGCTGCGAACGCGTCGGCGAATCGCTCGGTGAGGATGGACTGGATCGACATGGCCTCGCTCGGTCAGGAATCCGCCTCCGAAGGCCGGTGGCGGATGAGCAAGGTTACAATCGGCGTGCGCCCCAGTAGCTCAGGGGATAGAGCATCGGCCTCCGGAGCCGGGAGCGCAGGTTCGAATCCTGCCTGGGGCACGTACGGCGCGGCCGGTTCCGCTACTGGGGGTCGAGGGTCTCGCGGACGATCCTGTTGACGAGGGCGCCGTCGACATCCTCCCCAGACTTCATGACGGCCCCGATGATCTGTCCGACCGGCGTCTCTCGCGTTGCACCCAGATCGGCGATCGTACGTTCGACGAGACTGCGAGTGGCGGCTTCGCCGAGCTTCGCCGGAAGGAAGCGGGTCAGATAGTCGATCTCGAAGGCGAGTTCGGACGCCTGCTGTGCACCCGCATCGCCCATGGCCACGTACTCGGCCCTCGACTTGTCGATCCGCTTCACGTAGGTCGTGATCGTCGCGATGTACAGGTCGTCGTCGATGCGACCAGAGAACCCGGGGGCGGACTTCGCCATCGAGACCTCGGCCTGAACGGAACGTATGGCGTTCAGCGTGGGCTTGTCCTTCGCCTTCATTGCCGCCGTCTGGTCGGCGGCGAGGCGCTCCTGAATGGTCATGCGATGACTCCATTGGCTCGGTAGGTGTGGAGAGAAGCCTAGAAAGCGGCCGCTCACCGTCGCCCTCGGGCCGATGCTCCGATGTATCCGGTCGGTCGCTGCCCGGCCGGACCCGGAACAGTCTGAGATGTCAAAACCGTTTGACACTGTGGGAGGTTTGTGAAAAACTTCACATTGCCCCGCCCCAACCACGCCAAGGAGACGTTCCGTGCTCACCGTCACCGACTGGAGAGAGCTGTCAGCCTGTCGCGACTCGGATCCTGACATCTTCTTCCCCGTCGGAACCACTGGACCTGCCATCGACATGATCGAACGTGCGACTGCGATCTGCAGTGCGTGCACCGTCGCCGAGGAGTGCCTCCTCTACGCCCTCGAGACGAATCAGGAAGCAGGAGTGTGGGGCGGACTGCCCGAGGATGACCGTCGCCGGTATCGCAAGCGTTGGCTGGCCGAACGGCGCAGGGCACGCCACGCCAGCTGACCAGGCGATCACCGTATTCGAACGAAGGACCCGGACCCCGGACCCGGGTCCTTTCTGCATTCGCTGAAGACTTCCGTCTCAGGATCGGCCGAACCCCACGCCGCGCTCTTGGGGTTTGTCGAACTCGATGAAGGCGATCGACTGGACGGCGATGCCGAACCGATGGCCACGTGCATCCGTGATCCACAGAACGGGTTCGGACGTCTTGACGGCTTGTGTGTATGCATCGATGACGACCTGGGTCTCGGTCACCTCGAGTTCGAGCTCACGAGCCGATGCGACGCCGATCCTGACCTTGAACTTCTCGCTCATTGCGGTCCTCCCTTTCGGACACGATGCTACCCATCACGAGATGACGAGCTCGGGGTGTGATCTGAGTCTCGGTCCCCGCGCAACGACCTGCTCTGCGAGGGCGGCGAATGCTCGGGCAGCATCGCCGCCGGGGTCGACGACAGTGATCGGTCGGCCATCGTCGGCGCCTTCCCGAAGCGCCGCCACGAGCGGGATCTGGCCGAGGAGGGGCACCTCGAGCTGTTCGGAGAGCGCCTGCCCTCCACCGCTGCCGAAGATCTCATAGCGCTTCCCGTCGTCTCCGGTGAACCACGACATGTTCTCGACGATCCCGATGATGTCCTGGTTCACCTTGCGAGCCATGAGTCCCGCGCGCGCCGCGACGCGCTGTGCCGTTGGCTGAGGTGTCGTCACGACGAGGATCTCGGACCGGGGAAGGTACTGGCTGATCGAGATCGCCACATCACCAGTTCCGGGGGGCATGTCGATGAGCAGGTAATCGATGTCGCCCCAGTGGACGTCCACCAGGAACTGCTCGAGCGCCTTGTGGAGCATCGGACCCCGCCATACCACGGCCTGATCTGGTTGGACGAAGAAGTCCATCGAGATCACCGCGACCCCGTGCGCCTCCGGCGGCAACAGCATGTCGTCGATGACGGTCGGGGGCCGGTCCACGCCCAGCATCTTGGGTATCGAGAAGCCCCACACGTCGGCGTCGATGATGCCTACCCGAAGCCCCAGTGCCGCGAGCGCAACCGCGAGGTTCGCCGTCACGGACGACTTCCCAACGCCACCTTTTCCCGACGCCACACCGATGACCCTGGTCTTGCTTCCAGGCTTGCCGATCGTGACCTCGCGGGTTTGGGCCGAACCACCGCGGAGGTCCGCCGACAGCGCTGCGCGCTCCTCGTCCGTCATCGAGGTGAACGAGACTTCAACCCCCGTCACCCCCTCCACGCTCATCGCAGCTGCTGTCACATCGCCGTTCAGCTGGTCCTTGAGCGGGCAGCCGGGGATCGTGAGCGCGATGAGCACGGATACGAGACCGTCAGTGACCTCCAGCTCCCTGACCATGCCGAGGTCGCCGAGGGATCGATGGATCTCGGGATCCTCGACGCGTTCGATGGCCGCTCGCACGGCGCCGACATCTGGCATGGTCATCAACTCCCATCGGGTGGCATCGGGAGGGTAGCGACCAGGGATCCCCACGAACCCGGGGCCGCGAGCCGCGGTCGCGTGATCGTCCCCGTATGATTCGTGGAGGAGACGACATGCGATCGAATACATTCGATGCCCAGATCGAGGAGATCACCGGTGCCCTCGGTGATGCCACCCGCCGCGGCATCTACGTGATGATCCGCGAGTCCCACGAGCCCCTGACCGCGGGCCAGATCGCCGCAGCCTTCGAGATCCATCCCAACGTCGCACGGCACCATCTGGACAGGCTCCACTCGAACGAGTTCATCCGGATCTCCGACCGTCCGCTCGCCTCACCGACGGCGGGTCGACCTGCGAAGCGATATGAGGTGACGGACAAATCCGTCTCCGTCCAGTACTCGGCAGCGAAGTACGACGCGCTGGCGGGTTTGCTCACCACGATCATCGACCGATTGGATGACGGTTCAGCACTTGCGGTCGCCGAGGAGGTTGGACACACCTATGGGCGGTCACTCGGCGCGGAGATCGGGATCCCCGAGGATGAGGGCTATGAGACCGCTGCGATGGCCGTCGCCACCGCGATGATGGGTCGCGGTCTCGGGACGTCGACGATTCCCGGTGAGAACCGTATTGTCGCCCACTTCTGCCCCCTCGCAGACGATGGGGACGAGATGTCCGAAGTCATCCGTCGCATCGACCAGGGGATCATCCGCGGTCTCCTCGAGTCGGCTGCCGAGAGGCCGGTACCGCTCGAGGTCGGTCACGCCACGGGCGCGTGATCGGCGTCCGCTCGCGAGCTTCGTCCCTACGTTCCACTCGCCATCTGCCGCACGACCATGTGCAGGATCCCTCCGTGGCGCAGGTAGTCGATCTCGATGGGCGTGTCACATCGGGCGGTTGCATTGAAGGTGACCTGTGTCCCGTCACCCGACATCGCCCGAACCGTGACCTCCTGTTGAGGGACGAGGGAGTCGTCGACGTCGACGTCGAACACTTCCGTGCCGTCGAGGCCGAGTGACTCCGCGTTCTGGCCGTCCGCGAAGGTGAGCGGGAGCACGCCCATCATCACGAGGTTCGACCGATGGATGCGTTCGAAGCTCTCTGCGATGACTGCCTTGACACCAAGGAGGAACGTTCCCTTCGCAGCCCAGTCACGCGAGGAACCCATGCCGTAATCGACCCCGGCGAGGACGACGAGGGGGATCCCGGAAGCCTGGTATGACAGGCTCGCCTCGTACACGGTCTTGACGGCCCCATCGGTGAAGTCGGTCGTGTATCCACCCTCGGTGCCCGGTGCGAGCTGGTTCCGGACGCGAACGTTGGCGAACGTCCCCCGTGTCATGACGCGGTCATTGCCGCGCCGCGAACCGTACGAGTTGAACATCCGGGGACTCACACCAGCGTCGATCAGGAACCGTCCCGCAGGCGTATCAGGCCCGATCGCGCCGGCCGGTGAGATGTGGTCGGTCGTGACGGAGTCCCCGAGCTTGAGCAGTGCCCTCGCCCCGGCGATCGGCGAGATCGGTGTTGGATCGGGTCCGAGGTCTAGGAAGAACGGTGGTTCCTGGACGTACGTGGAGCTCGGATCCCAGTCGAAGAGGGCTCCACCCGATGTCTCGATCGCCTTCCACTGGCCAGATCCCTCGAACACGGAGGCGTACTGGTGGATGAACTGAGCGCGTGTCACGGATGCTGCGACGGTCTCGTCGATCTCGCGTTGAGTTGGCCAGATGTCGGCGAGGTAGACCTCCTCCCCGTCATGGTCCGTGCCGATCGGTTCGGTGGTGAGGTCGATGTCAACCGTTCCGGCGAGCGCATATGCGACGACCAGCGGCGGGCTGGCGAGATAGTTCGCCCTGACGTCAGAGCTGATCCTGCCCTCGAAGTTCCGGTTGCCGGACAGGACAGAGGTCACCACGAGGCCATTCGAGCGCACGGCCTCCGCGATCGGATCAGGGAGCGGTCCCGAGTTCCCGATACAAGTCGTGCACCCGTAACCCACGGTGTAGAAGCCGACAGCCTCGAGGTCGGCGAGGAGTCCCGACGTGGCGAGATAGTCCGTCACGACCTTCGATCCGGGAGCGAGGGACGTCTTGACCCAGGGCTTGCGGTTCAAGCCCCGCTCGCGTGCCTTGCGGGCCACCAATCCGGCGCCCACCATCACCTCCGGATTCGAGGTGTTCGTGCAGCTGGTGATCGCCGCGATGACGACGTGACCGTCTGACAGGGTGAAGGCCGCGCCATCGAAGGTGACGTCCTCGACGTTGCCCTTCCCACCCTCGGGGCGCAGGTGGCCTTCGAGGTCCACATGCCATTGCTCCTTCATCGCAGGCAGTTCCACCCGGTCCTGGGGGCGCTTGGGGCCGGCGAGGGACGGCACGACGGTCGACATGTCGAGTTCGAGGTCCGCGCTGTACGTGATCGGGCGTTCGTCGTCCCTCCACATCCCCTGGAGCCGGTAGTACTGCTCGACCGTCGCCAGGAGCTCCTCGGGCCTCCCTGAGAGGCGGAGGTATTGGATGGTCATCTCGTCGACGGGGAAGAAGCCGACGGTCGCTCCGTACTCGGGCGCCATGTTCGCGATCGTCGCCCTGTTTGCGACGGGCATCGTGGCGAGGCCGGGGCCGTGGAACTCAACGAACTTTCCGACCACACCGTGTGCTCGGAGCATCTCCGTGACTCGGAGAACCAGGTCGGTCGCGGTCGCTCCCTCCGGGAGTCGTCCCGTGAGACGGAATCCGACCACCTCGGGGAGCAGCATGTAGATCGGCTGGCCGACCATGACCGCCTCTGCCTCGATCCCTACGACGCCCCAACCGACGACGCCGAGGCCATTGATCATCGTCGTGTGGCTGTCCGTGCCCACGAGCGAGTCCGGGAACAGGACGCCGTGTTCGTCCCAGACAACCTTCGCGAGGTACTCGAGATTGACCTGGTGGACGATGCCGGTCGCAGGGGGAACGACCGAGAAGTTGTCGAACGCCGATTGGCCCCACTTCAGGAACTCGTACCGTTCCTGGTTCCTTTCGAATTCGAAGTCCGAGTTGATCGCAAGGGCGTCGGGCGAATTGAACGCATCGACCTGGACGCTGTGGTCGACCACCAGATCGGATTGGACCCTTGGGTTGACCTTGGCGGCGGATGCCTCGTCGCCGGTGATCCGAACGATCGCCGCGCGCATGGCTGCCAGGTCGACAATGGCGGGAACACCGGTGAAGTCCTGGAGCACGACACGCGCAGGCTTGAAGGCTACCTCGGTTGAGCCGACCTTCGACGCGTCGTACTGCGCCACTGCGCTCACGTCCTCGTCGCGCACGACGCGCCCGTCGTGGTTGCGAAGCACGGACTCGAGGAGCACCTTCATGGAGTACGGCAGCGCGTCGACGTCGCCCATGTGGCGGAGCGCATCGATCCGGAAGACCTCTCGGGGTCCAAGGGGCGTGTCGATGACGTGTCTTGCGGCGAATGGATCGTGCGTCACGGGCGCTCCTCGGATCTGAGTGTGTTCGTGTGTTCCAGCATCCAAGATTAGGGGCCGGAATTCAGCGAAATCCTCCGACAAGTCGATCGACGATTGACGATCCCGACAAAGGGAGCGCATCTTGTGCCAAGAGGGTTCGTCACCTTCCCTCTCGGCGAAAACGGCTCCATTCTTGCGTCGTCAATCGCCCCAGTAGCGCTGCTCGGCGAACGGATCGCCGTACATGTGGTACCCGTTGCGCTCCCAGAACCCCGGTGAGTCCGCAGTCAGGAGTGTCAGACCGCGAACCCACTTCGCGGACTTCCAGAAGTACAGGTGCGGAACGACGAGCCGCAAGGGGTAACCGTGCTCGGGTGTGAGCGGCTCACCGTTGTACATCAGCGCGAACATGGACGCCTCGGCGAGAAAGTCGACGACGGGGAGGTTCGTGGTGTAGCCGTGTTCAGCCCTCACCATGACGTGGGTCACATCTGGGTCGGGATGGATGCGGTCCCAGACGGTCCTGGTGGGTACTCCCTGCCAGGTCGTGTCCAACTTCGTCCACTTCGTCACGCAGTGGATGTCGGTGGTGATCGTGGACGTCGGCATGTCCATGATGTCGCCCCACGTCAGGCGTTTCGGTTCGGCGACCGATCCGTCGATGAGGAAGTCCCAGGTCGCAAGGTCGACGTCCGGAACGCTCCCTTCGTGGAGAACGGGAAATCGTTCCGTGTGGTATTGACCCGGCGGTAGGCGCTCCGGATCGATACCGAGCGCCACGAGCTCTTCGCGCTTTCTGGTGAAGAAGGACACGATGGCGAGGCTAGACGAGATCACGCCTACGGATGACGAGCTCGGTTGCGCGGGCGGCTAGCCAGCCTGCCGACCTATCGTACCGCGATGAGCACGTCCGCACGCCTCGCCATCGTCGTCGCTTTCCTCTCGGTTGCGGCCGCCGCTTGTTCGGTCTCGATCGACGCTGCGTCGCCCTCCGCCACGGCCGAGCCGAGCGAGATCGCGCCCATCTTCGCTGTGGAGACGATGGACGGCTCGTTCTCCCTCTCCGACCACCTCGCGAACGATGGCCGACCAGTGTTCTTGAACCTGTGGGCGTCTTGGTGCTTCCCGTGCCGTGAGGAGATGCCTGCCATCGACCGATCGTCGATCCAACATCCCGAGATCGCCTTCATCGGCGTGTCGGTTCAGGACACCAGGGAGGACGCGATCGCCTTCGCCGAGGAGATCGGCGTGAGCTACTCCCTCGGTTTCGACGACCAGGATTCGGTGGACGACGCCTATCGGCCGCTCGGCCTCCCAGCGTCATACATCATCTCGTCCGAAGGCATCATCCTCGAACGCATCTTCGGGAAGATCACCGAAGGCGACCTCGCCGAGAAGTTCGAGAAGCACTTCGGGTGACCTGACCCGAGCGCGGCGCGTGACTACTAGCTTCGTGCGTTCACGCCGTTGACGGGATCAGGGATGGACGAGACACTTCGCGCGCCGACATGGACGGACGGAGTGCGCGCCGTCGCCCCGCTCATCCTCGGAGTCGCCCCGTTCGGACTGATCTTCGGTGTCACGGCTGTTGCGGCCGACGTGCCTCCCGTCGCGGCGTGGGCATCGTCGTTCCTGGTGTTCGCTGGAGCGAGCCAGATCGCCATCGTGGAGATCCTCGGAAGTGGTGGGAGTGCAGCCGTCGCCTTCGTCACCGCCGTGATCATCAATGCGCGGCTGTTGATGTATTCGGCGGACATGGGCAGGTACACGGTGGACCTTCCTCGACGGACCAAGATCTCGATCGGCTACCTGCTCACGGATCAGGCATACCTCACGGCTGCCCATCGGTTTCCTGATCCCGCTTCACGAAACGGGATCGTCCCCTTCTACTTCGGGGCAGGGCTCGCTCTGTGGACGACGTGGCAGGTCACGACGACGACCGGGATGGTGCTGGGCACCGCCGTTCCCGGTTCGTGGTCACTCGAGTTCGCGATTCCCCTCACGTTCATGGCGTTGCTCGTGATCGCCGTCAAGGACACACCCCAGCTGGTCGCGGCCATCGTGGGCGCTGGGTTCGCCGTCGCAGCCATCGGGCTTCCCTACAACCTGGGACTCCTGCTCGGAGCGGGCATGGGCGTCGTCGGAGGCCTGGTAGCGGAGCGGTTCCGATCGTGACCATGTGGCTCGTCGTCATCGCCGCTGGTATCGCGACCTTCGCGATGCGGTTCTCGTTCATCGCCCTCTTCGGAAAGGTCGAAGTGCCTCCCGCCCTCGAAAGATCGCTCCGTTACGTGGCGCCCGCCGTGCTTGCCGCGCTCACGGTCCCTGCGATCGTCGGACCAGGTGGACAGTTCGACCCGTGGAACGCATTCCTGCCGGCTGCCATTGCTGGAGGGCTCGCGGCGTGGCGGACGCGCAGCATCGGCGCAGGCATCGTGGTCGGTCTTCCGACCCTGTGGCTCATCGAGTCGTTGATCCGCACCTCCGCCTGATCCGCTCATCCGGCATCTGGGGGCGCGGTAGACGTCAGCGTCCGCGCCAAAGCGGTGCGCGCTTCTCGAGGAAGGCCGTGACACCTTCGACCCCGTCCTCTGTCATCGCCTGCGCCGTGAGTCCGATGTGCAGGAGGTCGAATGCCGAGTCGATGTCCAGGTCCTCCATCGCGTAGAAGGCTCGCTTGCCGAGCGCAAGCGCCGCGGGCGAGCGATCGATGAGGGCAGTCGTTACCGCATCGACCGCCTCGTCGAGTTCGTCGCGCGGCACGACCCTGGTCACGAGGCCGTGCGCAAGCGCCTCATCGGCGTCGATCACCCGACCGGTCAGCATCATGTCGAGCAGCGCCTTTCGCGGCATCGTACGAACCAGAACGGCAGAGATCATCATGGGCCACAGTCCGATGCCGATCTCAGGTGTGCCCATGCGTGCGTGGTCGGCTGCGATCGTGACGTCCGCAGCGACGGCGATACCGAATCCACCACCGAGTGCGACACCATTGACCCGCGCGACGATGGGCTTCGGATTCTGCATCATCGCCCGCAGGAGCCCGACGAGCGCACCACGTTCCCCGTGACGCTCGAGTGGCTCGTCGATGAAGCCCCCGGCAAGGTCACCACCCGCAGAGAACGCATCCGACCCTGCGCCTGTGAGCACGACGACCCTGACGTCGGGATCGTCGGCCGACCGATCGATCGCCGCATGGAGGTCGCGCATTTCTGCGTTGGAAAGCGGATTCCGCCTGTCGGGATCGTCGATCACGATGCGAGCGACGCTCTCGACGGCCTCGTATGTGATCACCCGCACCCCCTTCGCACCGGAGCGCGAAACACTAACGAGAATCCCATCGGGTGCCATCAGAGCACGGTGGCACCCGCACTATCGTCAACGCATGCAGTGGATCCTGCTCGTCCTCGTCATCTCGATCGTAGTCGGAGCCCTCCGGGGCGGGAAACTCCGCAACCTGACGGAGATCCGTGTGATCAGCTGGTGGCTGCTCCCCATGGCGCTCGTCGTACTCACGGCTTCCAACTTCGTTCCCGCAGAGTACGAGACGATCGCAGTCGGACTCGTACTTGCGTCGTATCTGCCACTGTTGTTGTTCGTCTGGTTGAACCGGGACCTGACAGGCATCTGGATCGCCGGTATGGGAATCCTCATGAACTTCACGGTGATCCTCGCCAACGGTGGAATGCCCGTGCTCGCAGAAGCCGCGATGATCGCAGGCGAGACCGGTGAACTGATCCTGGACACGAAGCATGTGCTCCTGACGAGCAGCACGAGGCTTCCGTTCCTGGCGGACATCATCCCGCTCCCAGGGGCTGTCCTCTCGATGGGTGACGTGTTCCTCGCCATCGGCGTCGGTGTATTCCTCGAGGACCAGATGCGTCAGCCTTTGTCACTCTTCGCCCACAGGGTCACAGGTATCCCGGGTTCCGCCGCCGACAGCTGATCGCCTCCCGGTTGCCGCCCTCAGCGGTGGATCAGTAGGGAATGGCTCCCCGGAAGACCAGGACGCGGCGCAACGAGGCGGCGACCTGGGGATCGAACTCGTACGCCGAACCCTGGTGTATGCGTTCGAGTGCCTCGACGGGAGACAGGCCGAGCTCGATCTGGCCCTGGTCGTAGGCAGAAGCGACCTTGATGATCTTCGACGCCATCGGAACGTCAGGGTCGATCTCGATGCCTGGCGAGCGATAGGGCCGGTGCTGACCCTCGACGAGCGTGCTCACATGCTCGAGGTACGGCGCTTCCGCGATGATCTGGGCGCCCCAGCGTGCGATGTCCTCGTCCGTGTAGCCGGCCTTGAGGATCGCCGGCTCGTTCAGCGTGATTCGCCCCACGTCGTGCATCAGGGCTGCGTACTCGAGTTGGACGACCTCGTTCGGATGGAGGCCGAGCTCCTGTGCCACCGCCACCGCCATCTCTGCGGTCCTCGTCGAGTGACCGAGTGGCGCGAGACCGGCGACCTCGGGGATCTGGGCGAGTGCGCGAATCGTCTGACCGTAGGTGACCCTCGTGGAGTGGTACCGCTCGAACGCGAGGTGGCCGAACGCGTATGGAAGGACCGCCACGGCGAATGCCCATGCTCCCATCACCGGCCATGTCAGGCCGAACAGCGTGCCCGCGGCGAAGATCGACACGACGACAGCCCAGTCCTCGAGCGAGAGCAACCAGAGGTAGCGACCGGCGAGGTCGGTTCGTTCGGCACCGACGAAGGCAGCGACAAGCGCCCTGACGACGAACCAGATGACGCCGCCGACGGTGACGGCAGCCACGGTCGCCCAACTCGGATCGGCGACACCGCCATCGATGAGAGCACCACTCAGGTATGCGAACGTGACGGCGTACGCCGCCGTGGCGAGCGCGTCCGTGAGGAAGTCACCGTCCGTTCGGTGGTTCCAGGCCTCGAACCGCCTCTGGATGACCCAGGAAAGGGCGAGAGCCATTGCGGTTGCCGACCCGACCGCCGTCAGGTCGGAGGTGAGTATCGACCCGGCCACGACGGCTCCGATGCCGAGGCTGATCCTCGACCCGGACGGCGCCGGCACCGAGATGAGGGCGACGAACGTGATGGCGATGGTCCAGACCGTCGCGTCGACGATCCACGCGCCCGTGTCGACGTCCTCTGCTCCCAATCCGACGACGGCGAGGATCACGGCAGCGCCTCCGAGCGCGAGCCAGGCGATGACGCTGATCGTGCGCAGCCTCGACTCAGCCATGGGCGGCCCTCGATCCCGTGCCTCGGTTCGTGTCCATATGCGGCGACTCTGTGACGGCGTGGCTGTGACCGATTCCCTGCTCGGCCCGCCGGCGTGCCTCGTCCTCCGACAGCTCCACCGGGGACCCGTACCGCTCGCCCGATGCGCCGAGGACCTCGACGAACACCTCGACGACGTCAGGATCGAACTGGGACCCTGCATGGCGCCGGAGTTCGGCGAACGCATACTCCTGGGTCAGCGCGACCCGATACGAGCGCGTCGAAGTCATCGCATCGAACGAGTCCGCCACCGCGAGGATCCGCGCCTCGATCGACGGCGTCGCACCTGCGTCGGCTGTCGATCCGTGGTAGCCGTTTCCGTCGAAGTGGGCATGGTGGTTCGATGCGATCTCCACCATGGGACGAAGGAACTCCACCTCGTTGAGGAGGTCCTCGACGTGATGGACATGCGCCTGCATCTCGTGGTACTCGTCGTCGGTGAGGCGTGCCTTCTTGCGGATGACCTCTCGTGGCACGGCGAGTTTGCCGACGTCGTGGATGAGCGCCGCCCACCGCAGCTTCTCCAACTGGGTGCCGTTGAACCCCATCGCCTGGCCGATCATGTTCGAGAAGTAGGCCACCCGTTCCGTGTGGCCACGGGTGTAGAGGTCCTTGGCTTCGAGAGCCTTGATGAACCCCGCGAGCGTGGACAACTGGGCCTCGCGCAGTTTCGCATATGACTCGAAGGCCATGTACCCGGTGAAGAACACGATGCCGATCAGGG
The DNA here is from genome assembly GCA_964647265.1 of uncultured Acidimicrobiaceae bacterium. GTDB lineage: Bacteria > Actinomycetota > Acidimicrobiia > Spongiisociales > UBA5794 > SZUA-442. The sequence continues at coordinate 32,940 of CAZYGP010000002.1, forward strand.
GGATGCTCGCCGGTCCGATCAGCAGATACGTCGCACCGAGAAGCCCGCCGAGGAAGCCCATACCCGTCATCGGAAGGAGGATCGAGGTCATGTGTGACCACGCCATAGCATCGCGTTGGCCGTACACCGATCGGACAATGAACAGGACGAGCTGATAGTTGACGAACCCGTACGTTATGGCCGCCAACGCCGAGGCAAGGGCAACTCGCCAGAGATTGGTCTCCCCAACAGGGGCTGAGCCCATAACCAATACGAACACTCCGGCCGCAGCGGTCACTGTGATGACGATCTGACCGAAGTTGACTGATGGCTGGAACCAGCGCCGTTCCCGGACGTCATCTGGTGTAATCAGCGCAAGGGCCCCCATGCACGCCGCGCCCAATACCGCAGACTCGTACCCGAATGCAACGACTGCCGTCATCAATACCATCGCACTCGGACTGGCATAGAGCTTGTCGTTGACCTCGACGGTATTCCATTCAAAGAAGACATATGCGACGGCAAATATCGCCCAGAGCCAGACGGGGCTTGGAAACTCCTGAAAGAATGCGAGTACCGCGAGAACGATCAAACCGACCGCGACAAAGGCGACCGCAAGCCTGACTTTGGCTTTCTGTTGTCGTACCAACTCGTTCGGGTACATGGGCTGGGACCCCTGGCCGTATGAACGATGATGAG
>CAZYGP010000003.1:0-28122 GCA_964647265.1 uncultured Acidimicrobiaceae bacterium
CACAACTCCTTGTCGAACGCGGTCTCGGATGCGGCGATGATCGCGTTCGACACATCGAGGATCTGGGGAGTCGAGCGATAGTTGCGCTCCAGGCTGACGATCGTCGCAGCCGGGTAGCGATCCGCGAATCCGAGGATGTTCTCGACCCTCGCCGCACGGAACGAGTAGATGGATTGCGCGTCGTCCCCCACGACCGAGAGGTTCCCACCGGGACCGCAGAGGTCGAAGAGGATGTCGGCCTGGATCTGGTTCGTGTCCTGGTATTCGTCGACGAGGACATGGTCGAAGTCGGACCGCACTGCTTCGCCTGCTCCCGAGTTCATGAGACCACGCCAATAGACGAGCAGGTCGTCGTAGTCGACGACGTTGGTCGCCTGCTTGCGCTTCGTGAACTCTCGGAAGATCTCCTTGAGGTCGTCACCGTGTTCCGAGCACCACGGGAATCGTTCCTGGAGGGTGTCGCTCAGCGGTGTCTGGGCGTTGACAACGCGCGAATAGATGGACGCGATCGTCTCCTTGCGGGGGAATCGCACCCGAGACCGCCCATGGCCGAGATCCGTGCGGACCATACCGAAGAGCGACTCGACGTCCGATCGGTCGAGGACTGTGAAGCCCTCGTCGAGACCTACGGCCCTTCCATACCTACGGAGGAGGCGATGCGCCGTTGCATGGAACGTCCCTCCCCACACGGACGAGGCGTCCGCGCCATCGACGGCAGCGTCGGCGCGCCGAACCATCTCTGCGGCCGCACGCCTCGTGAAAGTCAGGAGCATGATGCGTTCGGGGGGCGTGCCTGTCTCGATGAGGTGGGCGACCCGTGCCGCCAGCGTCCGCGTCTTGCCGGTGCCGGCACCCGCGACGATCAGGAGCGGGCCTGATCCGTGGAGAACTGCCGTGCGCTGATCCTCGTTCAGGCCCTCCAGATACGATGGTGCATCTGTCGATGTGTCGAACATGTGTTCGATGCTAGTCGCTCGCTCCGAGCTTGCGAGGGATCGCCACTCCCCAACCGGTGGCGGCACATCCGCATTGCCGCCAGCGGGAATGTGTCACACCTTGCTGAGAGGATGAGGCATGGTTGGATTGAGAAACACCACTGATGGTCCAGTCCCGATCGACGTTGTCTCGGATCGGGTTTCGGTTGATCGGGTTTCGGTTGATCGGTGTGAGGCGCCGTTCGGACCGGGTCAGCCGGATGTGGCGTGGGGTGATCCGCTCGACCGCCGTGTGATGGGCAACATACCGGGTGGGGGGAGGGAGTCGGTTCCGGAAGGATTGGATGGGATGGCTCCCGGGCCTGTCCTTGCGGCGTTCATGGCGTCGGTGGATGTGGAGCGGTTGTCCGGGTATGACGTGGTGTCGGTGCTGGTTGCCCATCAACGTCTGGTGTCGCATTTCCAGGCGGCCGTGTATCGGGACATGATGGCCCTCGTGAAGGTGTTCGCCCACGATGAACCGTTCGAAGAGGCGTGTTTCGATGCCGAGGCCGAGATCCGGGTGGCGTTGAGCATGACCCGCCGTGCCGCTGAGGCCGAGTTGTCGTTCGCTGTGGAGCTGTATCGGCGTGTCCCACGGGTCCTCGAAGCGCTCGCCTGTGGTGTGATCGATGTGCGTCGTGCCAAGGTGATCGAACACCACACGATCGACCTGCCCGTTGGTGTTGCACAGGCGATTGTGGAGGCGGTGATCGGTGAGGCGCCGAACCTCACGACCGGGGAGCTCGCTGCACGGTTGCGCAGGCTCCGGTTCGAAACCGACCCCGAAGAAGCCACGTCACGGATCGAACATGCAATCGACGAGCGCAGGGTCGTGCTCGAAGCCACCTCTGCGGGGACGGCGAACCTGCACGCATACGGCTTGGCGCCGGATCGTGCTGTGGCGATCATGGAGCGCATCAACCACACCGCACGGATCCTGCCAACCGACAACCGCACGATGGACCAGAAACGCACAGACGTGTTGATGGACCTCCTCGAAGGTCGAGGAGGTGTGGCGGCTTCGTCGAGGCGGGGTGTGGTCAACCTCCACGTCGACCTCGACACGTTGGCCGGTTTGAACGACCGGGCAGGGGACCTCGCCGGATACGGCCCCGTCATCGCCGACATCGCCCGCAACGTCGCCAAGACAATGGCTGCCGAAGGGACCGGTGCTGAGTGGCGGTACACGGTCACCGACCCGGACTCCGGTTCGATCATGGCGGTTGGGACAACGCGGCGCCGCCCGACCGCACGCCAACGACGCGATATTCAGGCAAGAGACCGCACCTGTGTGTTCCCGGGATGCCGCATGCCAGCGTTGACATCGGATCTCGACCACCGAATCCCATGGGCAGAATCCCGACGCACCGCCACCGACGACCTTGCTCCGCTGTGTCGGCATTGCCACCGTATCCGACACCGATCCAACTGGACCTACCAACGCCGGGCCGACGGGCAACCCGAATGGACCACCAAAACCGGCCGAACCTACACCACACACAACCGACCACCCTGAACCTCAATGGTCGGGCGTTGCGGGTCCGGGTTGGGGGTCCGGGTTGCGGTCCGGACCCTGGCTCGGCACGTGCGCTGATCGGGCTAGTGTCGAAGAACGTGCCTGACGAACGCGAGATCATGACATGGGACGTCTTCGGGCGGGCAAGCCGGGAACTGGCCGAGATGATCGCGGCCGACGGTTTCAGGCCCGACATGATCCTCTCGATCGCGCGCGGCGGGCTTCTCATCGGGGGTGCACTCGGGTACGCGCTCTCCGTGAAGAACACGTACACGATGAACGTCGAGTTCTACATCGGGGTCGATCAGCGCCTCGAGGTTCCCCGAATCCTGCCGCCGGCGCCCGACTTCGTGGATCTCCACGACAGGAGCATCCTCATCGCCGACGACGTTGCCGACACGGGTCACACGCTCAGGAGTGTCAGGCGATTCTGCGAGGGCAAGGTGGCAGAGGTGCGGACAGCCGTGCTCTACGAGAAGCCCCACTCCCTCGTGAAATGCGACTACGTCTGGCGCCGTACCGACCTGTGGATCAACTTCCCCTGGAGTGATCAGCCGCCGGTCGTAGGCGCGGAGTGGTCCATCAACGAAGCCTGACGAGCGTCAAACCTCGAACGACACGGGTCCGCGATTGTCGGGCTTGAGACCGTGCTTGTCGGCGTAGAACTCCGTCGCTGCTTCCATCCACGCACCAGCGTCCCCGGCGACCCGGACCGCAGGGCCGAGGCCGATCCGCTTCGTGGGTCCGTCGATGTACGCCATGACGACAGGGATGTCGACGGCATCCGCGATCCGGGAGAACCCGGTCCGCCACCTCGAGGTCCTCGCCCGTGTGCCCTCCGGGGCCAGCACGAGGACCATGGGCCCACCCTCCTCGAACTCGTCGACGGCCGCCCTCACGGAATCACCGGGTGTCGCGGGATCGACGGGGATGCCTCCCATGTGCCGCAGATACCAGCCGAATGGCCCAACGAACAGTCCCCTGGCTCCGAGGAACCGAGCGTCGAGGTCGAAGTGGGACAGTGCGGCGAGGAACATGAAGAAGTCCCAATTGGTCGTGTGGGGATAGGCGACGACGATGAAGCGTGGCTCGTCGGGGAGTCCTCCCTCGAACGTCCATCCACGGACGCGCAGGTACCACGCGCTGAGCCGCCTCATCCACCAATCCCGTTCTCCGGATCCCGACCTTTCCGTTCTGTAGTGTCCCATGAAACCGCTGATAGGAGCGCATCGTGATCGACACGTCGACCATTCACGGAACGGGGGCGGCCATTCGGTCCCTCGTGGTCGAGCGCACCGTGGAGACGGATCCGATGTCGGCGTGGCGCGATTGGACATCGTCCGAGTCGCTCACCGCGTGGTGGCCAGTACCGACCACGAGCATCGAGCTGCGCGTCGGTGGACGATTCGAGTTGTTCTTCGACCCGGACGCGCCACCGGGGAGCCAGGGCAGCGAAGGATGCCGATTCCTGTCCTACCTGCCGGGAGAGATGGTTTCGTTCACCTGGAATGCACCGCCTCATCTGGCCCTTCGCAGGGTGAACACATGGGTGGTCATCACCTTCGCCGATCGTGGTGATGGGCGCACCGACGTGCGTCTGGTCCACACCGGCTTCCTCGAAGGGGACGACTGGGACGCCTACCTCGCGTACTTCGAGAGCGCGTGGAGCCATGTTCTCGGCCTCCAGGTCGACCACCACGCGTGACCGAGGCTCGTGCGCAAGCACTAGCGTGACATCACGAGCCGAGACCACGAGCCCGGAGGAACCATGTACGTCGTCCGCCGCATCTACACGACCAAACCAGGCGAGGCGCGCCGCGCGGCAACCCTGATCAGCGACATCGGCAAGGCCTACGAAGCAGCGGGAACCCGCGGGCCCAGCCGTGTCTACTTCAACAGCGGCACGACGCCGGGGGCCCGCAACACGGTCGTGATGGAGTGGACGGACGACACGCTGGTGACGCCATATCGGGACGACCGCGTGCGCGTGGAGGGTCTGGAGGATGTGAGCGCACAGCTGCGCGAGGTCACGATCGAGAGCGAGATCGAGTTCTGGGAGCTCATGACGGACGAAAAGAGGATCTGACCGCCCGGGAGAGCCGAAACGGTCAGATCCTTCGATTCCTCGTCGGCGACGGGGCTGATCAGCCGAGTGTGGCCTGTGCCTCGATCTCGAGCTTGACGGTCTTCGAGACGAGCACGCCTCCACCGTCGAGGGCGACGTTCCACGTCAAGCCCCAGTCCTCACGAGCGACCTCAGCCGATGCCGAGAACGCGGCCTTCGAGTTGCCCCACGGGTCACTCGTGATCCCGACGAACTCGAAGTCGAGGGTGACGGGCTTCGTCACGTCCTTGATCGTGAGGTCGCCCGTGAGCTTCCACGAAGATCCCCTCGCCGTTCCATTGGGCTCCACCTTCGTTGAGACGAACCGCATCTCGGGATAGGTCGCGACGTCGAAGAAATCGGCGGACTTGAGGTGTGCGTCGCGGTCCGCCGTACCCGACGTCACCGATGCCATTGCGAAGACGACCTCGACCTTCGAGTCTCGGGGATCCTCAGCGACCTCGATCGTGCCTGACAACTCGGGGAAGCCGCCGCGGACCTTGGTCACCATGAGGTGACGTGCGACGAACTCCGCCTGCGTATGCGAAGGATCGAGCGTCCACGTACCGACTGCAGGCACTTCCTTGCCATCCACCGACCGTGTGAGGGACATCGTGTCCGATGCTACGTCGTCCGTCATTACGTTGTCCGTTGTCATGGAGACCTCCATATTCGTTCCTGACTACAACAGTTGCTGCATGCAACCATCATGGTAGTTGCATATTTCAACTATTTCACCGTACGCTTCACTCATGACGATTCGTATCCGAACGACCACCACGACCGAGGCATGGAAGTCGCTGCTCTTCGCCCATTCGAAGGTGAACCGCCGCCTCGAGGACGACCTCAGGAAGCGGGTCGGCATGAACCTCGGCTGGTATGAGGTCCTCCTCCAGCTCGCCATGGCCCCCGACCAACGTCTGCGCATGAGCGAGATCGCGGACGGCATGATTCTGTCGCGGAGTGCGGCGACTCGGCTGGTGGACCGCCTCGAGCGCCACGGTCTGGTCGAAAGGGCCGTCTGCGACGCCGATCGGCGTGGGATGGAGGTCTCATTGACCGACATTGGAAGGAGCCGCTTCGTCGAAGCAGGGAGGCTCCACCTTCGCGGCATCCAGGAGTACTTCGGTAACCACTGCTCACCCGAGGAACTTGCGACGCTCACCACTGTCCTGACCCGCGTGGCCCACGCGAACTGATCCGCTCTGGCGGAGAAGCCCGCCGTTTACCGTCCCTGTTCGTACACTTCGGGGTCGTCGCCAGGGACCGGAAGCATGAATCGATACCTCATCGCCGCAGCGATTGCCGTCCCGCTCGTCGCCGCGTTGTTCGTCGGGGCGGGCTACGTCCACGACGAAGTCATGTCGGGCGACCACGTGAGTCGCGGCGTCGAGGCCGCCGGTGTCGACCTGTCGCGCCTCCCTGCCGAGAGGGCCCTCACGGCCGTGGCGGCCTACGAGGAGCGACTCGTGTCCCAGCCGGTCGTGCTCGTCATCGACGGGAAGGCCGTGGAACTCGATCCGGTCGACGTCGACCTCGCCGTGGATGAACAGGCCATTGTCGACGAAGCCCTCACCGTCCGCCGCGCAGACGGGATGCTGTCAAATCTTCGCGCATGGTTCGGAACGTGGTCGTCGACCGAGTCGATCGACGTACCCGTATCGTTCGACCGTGAGGCGCTCTCGGCGCACCTATCGGGCCTGTCGAGGACCGCAATCGGCAAACCGGCGTATGAGGGAGCGGTGCTCGTCGAAGGCGGCGTGGCAGTGCCCGAGTACCCGAGGCCCGGGCTCGTCATCGACGTCGAAGCGTCCATTCCTCTCATCGCCTCCCAGCTGGAGGTGGCCGAACGCTCCCCCGTTTCGCTCCCCCTGATTCCGCTCGAACCGGCGGTCACGAGGGTGGATGTCGACGTTGCCGTCGCGAAGGCCAACAGGCTCATCGGCGAGCCTGTCGTCCTGCGCAGACCCGGTCATTCCGCGACGATGATGTTCACTCCCGCCGGTTTGGCCTCGGCCCTGCGATCCGAGGTCGTCGTGAACTCGCCTGCCACCCTCGATGTGTCCCTCGACGATGCCGTCCTCCGCGAGATCGCGTCCCGTACCGCCGACGAGTTCATCATTGCCCCGCAAGATGCGACCTTCTCGTTCAACGACGTCACGAAGACCTTCACGGTCATTCCGTCGGTCACGGGTATGAGGGTCGACCTCGACGCCGTCCCCGCGACGGTGACCCGGGCCGCCCTCAGCAGTGGAACAGCGGTACTACCGATGACGGCGGGCGATGAGGCGGCGTTCACGACGGCCATGGCCGAGGCCATGGGGCCGCTCGGCGAGGTCTCGACCTTCACGACCAACCACCCGTGTTGCGAGAACAGGGTCAGGAACATCCAACTGCTGGCGGACACGATCCGGGGCTCGATCGTGATGCCGGGCGAGACGTTCTCGATCAACGAGACCGCAGGTCAACGGACGCTCGCGAAGGGGTACGTCCGTGCAGGCGCGATCATCAACGGCCGCGTCGAGTGCTGCGACGACCCCGCCAACATCGGAGGCGGGACGAGCCAGTTCGCGACCACCTTCTACAACGCCGTGTTCTTCGGGTGCTACGAGGACGTGTTCCACCAGCCACACAGCCTCTACATCTCTCGTTACCCGTTCGTCAGGGAGGCAACGCTCGGGTACCCCGCTCCGGACGTGAAGTTCCGGAACGACTCCGACGCGATCGTCTACATCGACACCTCGTACACGCCGTCGTCGATCACCGTGACCTTCTACGGGAACAACGGAGGCAGGACCTGCGTGTCGGAACGGTCGGGGAACACCATCACACGTGTCATGACGTGGCCAGACGGCAGGGTCACGACGCAGGACTGGACCTGGTTCTACAGGGAACCGCGCCCGGACGACCCGGCCCCGACCCCGACCACGACCACGACCACGACGCAACCGCCGGCGACCACGACGACGGTGCCCGAGACGACGACCACGACTCAGCCGCCCACGACCACGACCACGACGGTGCCCGAGACGACGACCACGACGTCCGAGCCCTGAATACGCGAGCCTCACGGCTCCATCCGCGGGTGCCGTCGCCCAACGTCCGCCTCACCCGATGAGGGCCTGTGGCGTCAGTCGGTCGAGATGTCGACGTGCGCGAACCTGCTCATGACCGCCACGTCCGCTACGACCTCGATGGCGCAGATCACACCGAGGAGGACGACGGTCACGGCCGGGCCCACGCCGATCAATCCGACCAGGATCACGACGGGTACCGCATAGACACGATTCCAGGCGACACGCGAGCTCAGGTCCTCGCCGGCTCGCCGGATCGACGCATGCTCGATCGTGGCAATGGCCGCGAAGGCGATGGCGACGCCAGCCACAAGGACCCATCGTTCCGCCGCCCCGTAGTCATGGTCGCGGTCCGCTCCGATGATCGCATGCTCGACACCCACCCCGACCATGGCGATGCCGATCGCCAGGGGGAGGTGGGTGTATATCCACACCGTCGGACGCCAGGCCTTCGTGGCTCCACGGCGCCGCACGACGAACCCGTCGAGGTTGTCGAAGTGGACCCACCAGATCCCTGAGGCGAGCAGGATGCCGGCGATTCCGGTGATGGTGGTTGCAACCTGCCACTCGACGTGGCCAAGGCCGACCGTGACCGCCACGATGGTCTCTCCGAGTACGAGGATCGTAAACAACCCGAACCGTTCGGGGAGGTGTGAGACGTCGAGGGGGACAGAGGCCTGGTCCTTGCGCATGACGTAGGGCGTTGCAACGTCGATCACGAAGGCGAGGCCCCACAACCAGAATCGCGCAGGCTCGGGGACGGCCATCGACACCAGCCAGATCGTCGCCGCGGCCCCGAAGCCGATGAGGTAGCCGCGTACGAGCTTCTTCGCCTCGTCGACATTGCGATACACCCGCGCGTACAGGACGAGGAGGATGATCCGAGCAGATGCGTACATCCCAGCGAACACGGCGGTCGAGCCAGAGGACTCTGTCGAGACCGAGGCAGCGAGGAGCGCGAGGGTGACCATCTGTGCGGCGGCGAACATGCGATACACGAGGTCGTCCGTGTCGAAGCGGTCGGCATAGAAGGTGTGGCTCGCCCAGAGCCACCACACGAGGATGAAGTAGGCCGCATAGGACATCCAACCCGTGAACGAACTGTCCGCAAGGAGCCGGATCCCGAGCGCTGCGACCACGGCGACGAACACGAGGTCGTAGAACAGTTCGAGCCACGTCGCCGACCGCTCACCCTCCTCCTCGATGGTCCGGAGCCTCGGGGGCCGGATCGCAGCGAGCCTCACAGGGGAACCTCGAGGCCCTGATGGATTGCATCGGTGGCAGGCCTGATCCGCCGTGCACGTGCGAGCATCGTGTCGACCGCCTCGTCGGTACGTGAGGGATCGAGGCTCGTGAGCAGGAGTTCTGAGGCGCCAATCGCTTGCGTGAGCCTGATTGCGTCCTCGAACGTCGAGTGCCCCCAACCGACGTGTGTCTCCATCTCCTCAGGGAGGTACTGCGAGTCGTGGATCACCACGTCGACCCCGACGAGGGCGTCGCGTATCTCGGCGTCGCGGTGCGTACCCGATTCGTGATCCGTCACGATCCCGACACTGCGATTCGGGCCATCGATCCGGAACCCGAGTGCGCCTTGGGGATGGTTCACCGGGAATGCGGAGATTCGGATCCCGTCGATGGTCACGGGGTCGCCCATCTGCTCGAACTGCAGCGCTGCGTCCTCTGCGATCGAAACCGGGAAGAGCGGCGGCGAGATGGCCCTCGTGAGGATCGATCTGGAATCATCCTGCCCCCAGACCCGCACGTCGCAGGCACCCTTCCACAACTCGTCGAGCATGGTGAGACCCTGGATGTGGTCCCAGTGGTAATGGGACAGGAAGATGTCGACGGCCGGAGAAAGCTCGAGCCCGATCGTCCGATGCGCAGCGAGTCCCGTTCCCGCATCGATGAACGCGACCGCCCTGTGACCGGCAACGATCGCGAACGAGGTCGTGTTGCCTCCATAGCGAACGTATGCAGGACCCGAGACGGGTATCGAACCGCGACCGCCGAGGATCACGATGCGTGCGTTGTCCAAGTCACTCCTCCGTCGACCGATGTGGCAGGCTAGCGGGTCACGGCATGCGAAGCCGTGCGCGGGTCGGTAGGCTCGACGCACCCGTGGACCCGAGCGGAAGGAGGTCGTTCACATGGCGAAACCCGTGATTCTTGCCGTCGACGACGACCCCCAGGTCCTCGCGGCCGTCCGGCGCGACCTGCGAACGCGATACGCGGAGTCGTACCAGATCGTCGCTGCCCCGTCGGGTCGGGAGGCGCTCGAGGCCGTTCGCGAGATCGATGACGGGGGTCGCACCATCGCTGCGTTCGTCGTCGACCAGCGAATGCCCAACATGACGGGGACCGAGTTCCTCGTCGAGGCACAGAAGACCTTCCCGGACGCGAAGAAGCTCCTGCTGACGGCGTACGCGGACACCGAGGCTGCAATCCAGGCGATCAACGAGGTCGGCCTCGACCATTATCTCCTCAAACCCTGGGCACCACCCGAGGACCGCCTGTATCCCGTGCTCGACGATGTCCTCGACGACTGGCAGGCATCCGTCGAGCGCCCGTTCGATGGCGTTCGGGTCTTCGGGACAACGTGGTCGCCCACGACATTCGAGGTGAAGGCGTTCCTCGCCCGCAACGAGGTCGCCTACCAGTTCCTCGACATCGACCGTGATACCGCAGCCGCGGAGCTCGCCACCAAGCTCTCCGACGGTGGAGGGGAGCTCCCGATCGTCGTCACCGAGGACGACACGGTGTACGTGAACCCCGACAAGGCGACGTTGGCCGCAGCCGTCGGGATCCACGCAACTCCGGGATCCCCGTTCTACGACCTCGTGATCATCGGAGGTGGTCCAGCCGGACTCGCCGCCGCGGTGTATGGAGCGTCGGAGGGGCTCACGACTGCGCTCATCGAACGCGAAGCCGCTGGTGGTCAGGCAGGGACGAGTTCACGCATCGAGAACTACCTCGGCTTCCCGAGGGGCGTCGCCGGTGCCGATCTCGCTCGCAGGGCGATCGCGCAGGCCATTCGCCTCGGCGCGGAACTGGTCACGGCCGTCGAGGTCACCGGCGTCGGCGTCGATGGGCCGATCAAGCATGTGCACCTCTCCGACGGCTCCGAGGTGACGTGCCGGGCACTCGTCGTCGCGTCGGGCATGACCGTGAGACGGATCGGCGTTCCCGGATATGAGCGGTTCGAGGGTGCAGGCGTCTACTACGGTGCCGCGGCCACAGAAGCGGCCACGTATCGGGACAGGGACGTCTACGTGATCGGCGGGGCGAACTCTGCGGGCCAGGCCGCCGTGATGTTCTCGAAGACGAGTTCTCGCGTCACGATGGTGGTCCGCGCGCCATCGCTCGGCGAGCGCATGTCACAATACCTCGTCGACCAGATCGCGGGCTTCCCCAACATCGAGGTCCTCACCTCCACCGAAGTGGTCGAGGTCACGGGCAGCGACAGGGTCGAGTCGATCACCCTGCGCAACATCGAGACACTCGCCACGGATCGTCGCGACGCCTCGGCCCTGTTCATCTTCGTCGGCGCCGTGCCCCACTCGGCATTCCTCGAGGGTGTCGTCGCGATGAACGCCAAAGGATTCATCTACACGGGAAGGGATGTGCAGAGCTTCAGCGATGCCTGGAAACTCAAGCGTGACCCGTTTGCGCTCGAGACCTCCGTTCCGGGGGTCTTCGCGGCAGGCGACGTGCGCGAAGGCGCTGTTCGACGGGTGGCGAGCGCCGTTGGCGAGGGATCGGTGGCAGTGACCTTCGTGCACCGCTACCTGGACACGGTGTGACATACGACCTGCGCACCGTGCCGTTGTTCTCCGGACTCCCGGATGACGATCTCGCACGGCTGTCCGACGGCCTCGCCGAACACCATCTCCCGACGGGTGAGACCCTGTTCGAGGAGGGCGACGAGGCCGACGTCGCGTACGTCATCACGGGAGGCGAGATCGCGATTCTCAAGGAGTCCGCAGGCCGGAGGGTACGGATCGCAGTTTCCGGCGTGGGCGACGTCGTCGGTGAGATGGCCCTTCTCACCGCCGAGCCACGCAACGCCACCGCGAAAGCCCTGACGCCGGTCGACCTCGTGTCCATTCCGAAGAAGTGCCTCGACGAGGTGCTCGCGATCAGCGTGGCAGCCAACCGTGCGCTCTTCGCGGTCTTCATCTCCCGCTGGCGCGAGCAGGAGGCGCGGGTGCGCCAGTCCGAGCACATGGCACAACTCGGTGTTCTGACCGCCGGGCTCGCGCACGAGATGAACAACCCCGCAGCGGCCGTCACCCGCGGCTCGGAAAGTCTCCGAGGCGTCATCGAGAGCCTCATCTCGCTGACGAGGCAGGTACCGCCCGATGTGGAGATTCCGACCCCGTCAGCGGCAGGTGCGTCGGTATCGACGATGGAGCGATCGGATCGGGAAGAGCAGATCGAGGAGGAACTCGAGCGCCTCGGTGTCGAGCGCCCGTGGGCCTACGCCGGCCCCCTCGTCGACGGGGGCTTCCTGCCCTCCGACCTCGCCGATGTCGATCAGGCGCACGCCGACATCATCGTCGCTGCGGCCTCCGCCACGGCCGAGTGTGTTTCGCTGCTTGCCGAGGTCACGGAGGGGTCCCAACGGATGTCCTCGCTCGTCGCGGCGCTCAAGTCGTACTCATTCCTCGATCAGGCACCGATCCAACAGGTCGACGTGGTGAAGGGCATCGAGGACACCCTGCTCATCCTGCGTTCCAAGACGAAGGACATCGACATCATCCGCGAGTACGCGCCGGACATCCCACCGATCGTTGCATTCGGGAGCCAACTCAACCAGGTGTGGACCAACCTCATCGACAACGCCGCAGACGCAATCACCGAGGCCGGCATCGACGACGGAAGGATCCTGATCCGTGTCACAGGCGACGACGACACCGTGACCGTCGAGATCGAGAACAACGGACCGGGCATTCCAGCGAGTGTCATCGACCGAATCTTCGAAGCCTTCTTCACCACGAAGGAGCCGGGCCGCGGGACCGGTCTCGGCCTCGACACGGCATATGGCATCGTCGTGACCCAGCACCGCGGCACGATCGACGTCCGATCCGTCGACGGCTCGACCGTCTTCACGGTCGTCCTCCCCCACGATCAGGCCGCAACGGCCTGAGGTTGCGACCGGCCTGGAGCTGCGACCAGAAACACATGAGGGGCCCCGATCGGGGCCCCTCATGGTGGCCAGTCCCATCGAGTGGGAGGGATCTGTGTCGTTGACCGACTCCGGGTCTCAGACGCCCGTGGCGCCTGCGTTATGCTTCGATCCCTGCCGTCTCGGTGACCGGCCTCGTCCTGTGACAAACGTCGCGCCGAATCCTGAGTTTGTCAATGAGGATTCGACGAAGGCCCTGTAGGGGGACCGCGGTGAGCTCAGCGCGGGCCCAACACCCAGAGTGCCCTCGCTTCAAGGCGTCGCTCGACAATGGATGTCACCAACCCGGCCGCATCCCGATACCCCTCGGTATGGGCAAGGAGGTCGCGACGCCCACGTTCGCAGATCCCGTCTCCGAAGGCGCACACGTCGACCGTGACCGTTCTCAGGTGGTCGGGAAGGGCGATGGCGCCGAAGGCGCCTGTCCGCTCACCTGTCGGGTCACCGAGACGCAGGAGTCCGAATTGGGTGGGGTCCCTCGTCGGATCAGCGAGCAGGACGACGGTCGCGATGCGATGCGTCGGCACGGTTCCGGCGAGCGCCGTCTTGATGACCTGAGCGCCCTGGGAGTAGCCCACGAGCACGATGTCCGTGGACGGACATGCGCGCGAGACTCGCCCGATCGCCGCCCAGAGCGCGTTGACCCCCGCACGCACGCTCGCGTCGTACTCGCCGTTGATCAGGGCGAGCCCGAGTGAGTCGCTGATGGAGATCGCCGGGTAGTCGAGCGCCTCGAACGTCGCTGAACGGCCGATCGACGTCGTCGCAGCCGTGATCGACGTGACGACCGGACCGACCTGATCCCCGAACCCACTCGGTTGGCCCGAACCGCGTGCTCCGATGACGTGGACCATCGAGCACTCGGGGGCAATCGAAGGCGGCGGTGCGAGGAGGGCCACGATGAGGGAGACTGCGGCGAACCACATACCGCGATCGTACGGTGGCGGGCCGGGTAGCGGTTCGCGCGACCGAACCACGGTTCCTCCCGCTCGGGCGGCATGACCCGGTGATCCGAGTCGGATGGTCGCCTGCGTTCGATTTCGCTTCTGTCACACCCCGGTGTGAGAATCGGGCCATGACGAGTCGACCCTTCCCGAACGCGACCCTCCGGTCGCCGTCGCTCGGCGGGTCGGACATCGGCAGGTGCCTCACCCGCCTCCATCACGATCGATTCACACCGGCGATCGACCTCATCGACGAGGTCCGCGACCGCGCGCTGTCGCGAGGAATGGACTACGAAGCTCGCGTCCTCGCAGAACTGGTGGCTTGCAGGCGCGACGTCGTGCGAATCGACGAACGGGGTGAGCAGGGTCGCGTGGCCACAATTGCCGCCATCGAGCGCGGGGCCCCGATCATCCTCGGCGCCCGACTGGAGTCCGATGACCGGTCCCTCGTAGGGCTCCCCGACATCCTCGTACGCCTCGAGGACGGCTATGCGGCGGTCGACGTGAAGAACCACAAGGTGATCGGCGACAACGGTCCTGAGGGAACCGCCGCTCCCCTGGCTTCCCTGAGCGCTCGTGACGGGGGCCCTGTTCGATTCCGGTCGTTCCGGCGACGGGATCTCCTCCAGGTAGCCCACTACTGGCACCTGCTCGAAGCCACAGGGTGCTCCACCGCCGCTCCGGTCGGTGGCGTGATCGGAACGGACGACCCGACCGTGTGTGTCTGGGTCGACCTCGCTCAGGGCGATCCCTCGGTCGCCGAGGAGTGCACCATGTACCGGGCGGACGCACTCGCCGCAATCGCCCATGGGATGGACCATCACGACGCCCCGCTCGTGTCACCCTGGTTGCGCGGCGAGTGCAGGAGCTGCGACTGGTACGCAACGTGCATCGCCGAGCTCGTGGCAGCCGACGATCCGACATTGCTGCGCGACATCGATGCGAACGTACGTGCGAGTCTTCGAACGGCGGGCATCGACACGATCGCCGACGTCGCCGACCTCGATCCGAGCGACGAGCGCATCCCTGGAGAGGGCACGGTCTTCCAGGCCCGCGCTCGAACGGCGGGAAGGCTGCTGCGGGCGGACAACGCGGGAGGACCCATCGAGCTTCCGCGTCCACGCATCGAGGTCGACTTCGACATAGAGACGTTCGGAGGTCGCACCTATCTGGCAGGCCTGCTCGTGACAGAGGCCGAGAAGACGACCTACGAGCCGATCTGCGATTGGGACGCAAGCGAAGCCGGTGAGCGATCGCTCGTCGAGGCTCTCTTCGCGCGCTTCGGTGCGTGGGCACACGACGATGCTGTCGTGTTCCACTGGACCGACTACGAACAGCGGATCCTGGCGGCTGCCGCCGCTGCGCACGGACTGGGCATCCCCGGGTACGGCACGGTCGACGAGTGGTTCGACGACGTCGCCATCGACCTGTGCGACTGGTCGCGTCACCACCTGGTGTCACCCGATGGGTTCTCCCTCAAGACGATCGCGCCATTGTGCGGGTTTTCGTGGCGTGATCACGATCCCGGAGGGCTCCAGTCCGAGATCTGGTTCGAGAGGCTCGTTGCCGGTGAGATCGCAATGCGGGAGCGGCTCCTCGCCTACAACGAGGACGACGTCCTCGCCCAGCTCGCCGTCCGTCGGTGGATCCGCGGTCACGACGACGGAGTGGGTCCGGGCAGCAGTCTCACATCCGTCCACGATTGGCCACTCGCCGACGACGCAGGATCCCGTCACCGCAGTCGCCACGGTTGACATGTCTAATGGTGTTAGATACACTCCCACAGATCGAGACAGGGAGGCAGACTTGACGTCCATCCGCACATCCATCGACGTTGCTGCACCGATCGAGGCCGTGTGGCAGATCCTCACGGACCTCGAAGGGCATGCCGATTGGAATCCGTTCATCGTCCATGCCGACGGATCGGTGGTGGAGGGCTCGACGATTGCGATCACCCTCCAGCTGGCGGGATCGAAGCCATCGCGGTTTCGACCGGTCGTGACCGAGGCCATCGAACCGGTTGCCTTCGAGTGGCTCGGCTCCGTCGGCGTTCGCGGCATCTTCGACGGACGGCACCGCTTCGATCTCGAGTCGACGGAATCGGGAACCCGCGTCACGCAATCAGAGTCCTTCACCGGCCTCCTGGCACCGATCGTGGCGCCCATGATCCGCAAACGGACCGAGTCGAGCTTCGGCGCCATGAACGAGGCCCTCCGGACGAGGGCCGAGCAGTCGACGGGCCCGAGGGCCTGACCGGGGGACCGATGGGACGACGAGCGGGGATCGACTACGACGATGTGGTCGAGTGCGCCACCCGCATCGCCGATCGGGACGGACTCGACGCGGTGACGCCGAGTGCGGTGGCAGCGGATCTCGGTATCCGTACGCCGTCCCTCTACTACCACGTCGAAGGAGCCGCGGGCCTCCGTCGTGCGCTGGCCCTCCGCAGCGCGGGGCTGCTCACCGAGTACTTCGAAGGTGCCGTTGCGGACGTGGAGCGAGCGGTGCGCGTCAGAGCGATCGCCACGGCCTACCGCCGGTTCGCCGTCGACCACCCTGGGCTCCACGCTGCACTCCTCCCCGCTCCGGTGCCAGGGGAGGACGACGAGCTCTATGAGGCCATGGCGGCACCTGTCGCCATCGTCGCCTCCGGCGCTGGACTCGACGGGCTCCCTGACACGGAGACCATCCACCTCATACGAGCGCTCAGGGCAATGCTCTTCGGCTTCGTAGAGCTCGAGGCAAGGGGCGGCTTCGGACTCCCCGTCGACATCGACCGGAGCTTCGACGTCGCCGTCGATCTCATCGTCGACCGCCTCCCCTGACCGAACGGGCACAGCACCGTCCGGCGTGTCACACTCTGGGCAGCAGCGGAAGGGATCCATGGAGTACGAGACCATCATCGAGCCGTTCCGGATCCACACGGTCCAGGCCATCGACCTCCCTGATGCCTCCCGGCGCGAGGCCGCTCTCGAGCGCAGCGGATACAACCTCTTCGGGCTCCACGCCGACGAAGTCATCATCGACCTCCTCACCGACTCCGGCACGGGGGCGATGTCCTCTGAGCAATGGGCGGGCATGATGCGCGGTGACGAGTCATATGCGGGATCGCGGTCCTTCTACCGCTTCGAGGAGGTCGTCAAGGGCCTCACGGGGTTCGAGCATGTCATCCCGACCCACCAGGGACGCGCCGCGGAGAAGATCCTCTTCTCCGTCGCGGTCGACGAGGGCGACGTCGTCCCCAACAACACCCACTTCGACACCACCAGGGCGAACGTGGAATACCGGGGTGCTGAGGCGCGGGATCTCGTGATTCCCGAGGGCAAGGATCCCTCGGCGATCGTCCCATTCAAGGGCAACATGGACATCGAGGCGCTTCGCGGGACCATATCCGACGTCGGGCCGGACCGGATTCCCCTCGTGATGGTGACCGTGACCAACAACTCAGGAGGCGGACAGCCGGTCTCGATGGCCAACCTGCGTGCCGTACGGGCGGTGTGCGACGAGTTCGGCATTCCGATGTTCCTCGATGCATGCCGGTTCGGCGAGAACGCCTGGTTCATCAAGATGCGCGAAGACGGGTACTCCGAGCGCACACCACGCGAGATCGCCAAGGAGATGTTCTCACTGGCGGACGGAGCGACCATGTCCGCGAAGAAGGACGGAATGGCCAACATCGGCGGCTTCCTCGCGATGAACGATCCTGCGATGGCTCAGAATGCCCGAAACCTCCTGATCCTCACGGAGGGATTCCCAACCTACGGGGGACTCGCAGGGTACGACCTCGAAGCCGTCGCCATCGGCCTCGAGGAGGTCCTCGACGAGAACTACCTCAGATACAGGATCCGTTCGACTGAGTACCTGGCGAACCGGGTACTCGGGGCGGGTGTGCCGATCGTCCAGCCACCTGGGGGGCATGCGGTGTACCTCGACGCGGCTGGCCTGCTCCCCCACATCCCGAGCCACGAATACCCCGCGCAGTCCCTTGCCGTCGACCTCTACCGCCGGGGAGGGGTCCGTGGCGTCGAGATCGGCACGGTCATGTTCGGACGGTCGGATCCCGCCGGTGGTCCCGACATCCCGGGCCCGATGGAGCTCGTCAGGCTTGCGATCCCTCGCAGGACGTACACGCAGAGCCACATCGACTATGTCGGCGAGGTCGTCATCGACGCCGCGGCGCACGCGCCATCGCTGCGTGGCTACCGGATCGTCGAGCAGGCGCCGTGGCTCAGGCACTTCACCGCGCGGTTCGCGCCCATCTGATGAGCTGAACCGGCTCGCAGCGCAGTCTCTTCAGAGACCGAGGAGCCTGCGCGTACCCATCACGTCGAGGAAGAACGAGTCGTCCCTCGCGCCCTCCTCGAGCGTGCGACGGATCTCTGCGAGCTTCTGCGCGACCGGTGCCGGCGAGAGGACGGCGACGACCTGGCTGCCCCGGACCACGGAGATCGAGACATGCTCGACCTCGACTCGCTCGAGAATCGCCATCACATCCTCGGTGAACGCCTCGATGTCGACGACTTCGTGACCTTCCATCCGTCCATCGTACGCCTCAGGTTCCCGAAGGTGGAGGTCGATTCCCACCGTGGAGACACATGCGCTATTCGAACCGCCCGGTAACGTCAAGGTCGACAGGCGACCCCATCGCCGCTGACGACCGAACGAACCATCGAGGGGGCACGATGCGGAGACATCCGCTGCTTGCAGGGGCGCTGTCCGCGCTCGTCCCCGGCCTCGGCCAATGGTACGCAGGCGACCCGTATCGGGCCGCAATCGCCTTCTCGCCGAGCGTGCTGGTGCTCGCGGCGTTGTACTCGTTCTGGACACGGGGCACGATCGGCATGGCAGAGCTGCTGGTTCAGCCGGGCTTCCTCACGGGAGTCCTGATCGCGAATGCCGCCATCCTCATGTGGCGCATCGGCGCATCCGTGGACGCATACGTGCTGGCCGCAAGGCCGCGGACGCGAACCCACGGAGCGGTGATCGCCCTCACGGTCATGCTCGCGGTGCTCGCCATCCCCCAACTGGTCGCTTGGGCGTACGGATCTCAGGCCATTTCCGCCCTCAACTCGGTGTTCGTGGCGAGCGGCGAGGACATGGACGACCCCGGTGCGGACACCGGGACCACGATCGTGGCGAACAACTCGGCGGGAGTACCGGATCCTGCCCTGATCGACATCCCCGAGGCGAGGCCGCGCTCGTCCCGGAACATGATCATCAGGCCGGGCGTCGGGGACCCGGACGCGATCGCCGCGATCGGCAACATCCGGGCCCCTACGACCCCCGTTGCCCCATTCGTTCCCTTCACCGAGCGCGTCGACATGAGGCGCATGACGATCCTGCTGGTCGGTGGCGATGCGGGTCCCGGTCGAGACGGCCTCCGCACCGACTCCATGAACGTCGTGACCGTGGACCTCGAGACGGGCGCGGCCGCGATGTTCGGGCTGCCGAGGAACCTGAAGCTCGTCCCACTTCCACCGCACCTCGAGACGGCGTTCGTCGAATTCGAGGAGGAGGTCATCGAGAGGGACCTGACAGACGCCGACCTCGATGGCTTCCCCGACACATGGGTCGATCTCGATGGGGACGCCATCCCCGACGAACCCGAGTTCGAGAGCTGCAAGTGCTTCCCTGCCATGCTGAACGAGGTCTACGGCAAGACACGGGATTGGACGACCACGTACGGGAAGGAGGTCGATCCCGGACTCGCCGCACTCAGGGACATCGTCAGCCACCTCCTCGACATCGACATCGACTACTACGTCATGGTCGAGATGGCGGGGTTCGTCAGGACCATCGACGCCATCGGTGGCGTCGACGTCTACGTCAAGGAGCCGTACCACGTCAAGGTGTCGTCGCCCGAGGAAGGCCTCCCGAAGGCCGTGATCCACGTCGAGCCCGGCATGAACACGCTCAGCGGCTCCGAGGCGCTGGCATACACACGGTGGCGAATCGGCTCATCGGACTACTCCCGCATGGGTCGTCAGCGCTGCGTCATCAAAGCAGCCGCAACCCAGGCCGACACGGTGACGCTCGTCAGGACCTTCCCGAAGCTGCTCCGTCTCATGAAGGAGTATGTCACGACGGACATCCCCGTCACGTTCCTCCCCGATCTCGTGAAGATCGCCGGCACGATCGACTACCAGGACATCGCCACCGTCGGTCTCGTCCCGCCGACCTACAGCGCAGGCAGGACACCGGCCCACTATCCGATCCCCGATGTCGAGCGGATGCGCTGGAAGGTGCGTGACGTGATCGAGAACGGGGTCGCCGCCCAGTCCAGGACGGGCGCATCGGAGTGCGACCCACCCCCGGAGGAGTGACCGGTCACGTCTGGCGCACCACCACCGAGCAAGACCGGCCGCAAACGCAGTACGGATCTCGTGGTCCGATGGGACTGAGGAACCCATGACCAGCTACCTGGCGTACACGGGAGGCGTCGCCGATGCCACACCGCCGACGCGTAACCGCGTGGTCGACACGGTGCGAGCCGCTGCGATCGTCATCGTTGTCTACGGGCATTGGCTCGCGGCTTCGATCTGGCTCACGCCCGACGACGAGATCCGACTGCTGAACTCGCTCGAGTGGATCCCGTACGCCGGATGGGTGACATGGATCGTGCAGGTGATGCCGGTGTTCTTCCTGGTTGGTGGCTACTCGAACGGGCGCGCGCTTGCGTCCCACGAGCCGGACGGCGTCGTCTACTCGGAGTGGGTGACCCAGCGAGTGCGAAGGCTGTACACGCCCGTCATCCCGCTGCTTGTCATGTGGACGTTGATGATCATCTCACTCGGACCGTTCATACCTGCCGATGTCGTGCGCGCAGGTGCCATGTCAGCCACGGTTCCCCTGTGGTTCATCGCCGTGTACGTGTCGATCACTGCGCTTGCGCCATTGACGTTCCGGTGGTGGCGATCGTGGGGTCTGTGGTCGCTCGCTGCGCTGTGCTCGATTGCCGTTGCGGTCGACCTCCTGCGCTTCGGCGCGGACGTGTCGGGCATCGGATGGGTGAACTTCCTCTTCGTGTGGGCTGGCGTCCATCAGCTCGGCTACTGGTGGGCGACGCGGGAGATCACACGAGCCGGCATCCCAGCCGCCACGGGGGCTGCAGTTGCCATCGGTTCACTCGGAGCATTGATCCTCGTCACCTGGATCGGTTGGTATCCCGTGGCCATGGTCGGCGTTCCCGGCTCGGAGCTGACGAACATGACCCCGCCCACGTTCGCGATCGCGCTCCTGGGCTTCGCCCAGGCAGGGATCATCTGGGTGGCGAGCGAACCGATCGGTCGCTTCGCACATCGTCGTCGCCCATGGCGGACGGTCGTGGCGCTGTCCGGTGTGATCATGACGATCTACCTCTGGCACCTCACAGCGATGACCCTGGTCGCGTCCGTGTTCCTCTTCGCCTTCGACGGCGCAGCATTCCGGATCGAGCCAGGTACCACGCGCTGGTGGCTGACCCGCGTGGTCTGGCTCGCCGTCCTGACCACGGTGACGCTGATCCTCGTTGCGATCTTCGCCCGATTCGAGTGGCGTGTTCGCAGCACACCGGCGCCCGCGAACACCCACTCGGTGGTCGTCGGCATCCTCCTGCTCGCCGGCGCAGCCGCTGCGGTCGCATACTTCGGACTTGCGACGACCGACGCCACGGTCAACTGGATCATCCCGATCGCCGCCTTCGCCGGTGCGGCGATCATGGGCGCCTATCCCGCGAGGGCGCGCAGGATCGATCCCGATCGTGAGCATGGTTCGACCTGAGTCAGCATTGCTCGGTGGCGGCGCTGCCAGCTGTCCTGGTGCCGACGAAGCTGGTCATGCGCATCTGTAGGATCGGAGCGAAGAGGGGAATGGCATGTTCTGGCATGGCAGGCAGATGTACCGGCAGCTGTCGGAGGAGGTTCGTGAGGCGGGACTGGTTGAGGGGGATGCCGAGCCAGGACCGGTGACCGAGGAGGAGATCGCGGCGCTGCCTTCGACGGTACAGCGCTACCTGCGAGCCATGGGCGTTGTTGATCGACAACGCGACTGGTCCTTCATGGCGCACATCACCGGACGGTTCCGGCCAAAGGGACAGGGATCCTGGCTGCCAGCCGAGGTGTGGCAGTACAACAGCGCCATCGACGTCGCCCGCATCTTCCTCATGCGCATCGACTTCGCCGGGCTGGTCCCGATGGTGGGTCGAGACATCTACGTCGGCGGCAAAGGTGTCATGCACGGAAAGCTGCTTGGCCTGGTCACCGTGGCGCGCTCGGAGGGATCGGAGACGGACCTCAGTGAGCTTGTCACGTACCTGAACGACGCCGTACTCATCGCTCCGTCGATGCTCCTGGGACCGAATGCCTCGTTCGCGCCAGTCGACGACACCTCGTTCGATGTCACCCTCGTCGACGCCGGAACGACGGTCACTGCACGAGTTCTGCTGGACGACCACGGTCGGCCCGAGAACTTCATCACATCTGACCGATATGTGGACCGGCCCGGCGGCCTCGTTCGGGGGGAGTGGACAACCCCGGTCGAAGGCTGGCAGCCCGACGGAGACGGGTTCATCTTCACCCGCGGCCGCGCGATCTGGAACCTGCCGGAAGGCCCGCTCGAGTACGTGGACTTCAGCATGTCGCCGGGATGTGTCAGGTACAACGTGGCGCCGAAGGACATCATCCAGTGATCCGCCTCGTCGTGACGCCGGTCCGGGACTCCTCCTGCAGACACTGCTGGGCGAATGCCGACACCGAGCGACACCGACCAATCAGGAGCTCGGGCTTGTCGTCCACACCAGGGTGTCGGGGTGGAACTGGCTCCAGGCGAACCAGAACGCCTCGTGCGCGGCAAGGGGTGTCCCGTCGATGCGCATGGCGCGCACGCCTGATCCATCGGGTACAAGCACGATGTCACTCCAGATCACGGCTCTCCCGGCGGCGATCGTTGCAAGCGCGCTTTCGACGTCGAAGGCGATCGCTGTACCTCCGTCGATGACGCCGAGCACCTTGGCCTGGACGGGGAGCCGGTCGTCGACATCTCCGATCGGGAAGATGGGCCCATCGTCATCACGCCCGCCGAGTGGGTCCAGGTCGTACGCACGACCGATTCCACCGTCACGGGCCACGATCGTCGTGTCGGGGTGGGCCGCCTTCCACTCGCCCCACGTTGAGGTGACGACCGACGTCTGAGGCAGGATCACGCCTGCCTCCAGGAGTGGACCGGACAGGGCTTCGCCCGTGAAGGTGTCGAGCACGGAGAACGTGACGAGGTCGTACATCACCTTGTTCGACCGCGAGAGGAGGCCGCTCGTCCTCAGGATCGGCGCCGCGACGCCGTCACTGACCTCGTCGGTGAAGTACGCCTGTGCCGAGCCGCAGAGGGTGCAGTACGGGATGCCGAGCCGTCGCCCACCGAGGGTGTCGTTCACCATCTCGTGGACTTCCATGATGTTCTTCGGATACGCACGGGACTCCCCGTTGACGGTCACGCCGAACACGATCCGATCATCCGGGTACCAGTTCCCCTCCCCGGCAGGTGTGACGGCAGGGTCGTCGAGGGCGGGGATGCACCCGCGAACGCACGGCGTGACGGTCCCGAGCGGGCGATCGTCGATCAGAACGCCTCCCCAGCTCACGATCCGCCAGTCGATGAGCGCGTCACGATCGTCGAAGAATGCCTGCCATTTCGGTTCGACCCTCGTGAACAGCTGGGACTTCCACTGCGGATACCCCTCGAGGGCAGGCATGTCCCATGCGATGAGATGATCGGTCATCGACTGCCAGGAACTGCGCTCTCGCACCGGGTCTTCTGCCAGGGAAGCACCCGTGAGCTTCTCGAACGCCTCAACGAGCCCAGCCTCGACCTCACCCCGTCCCACGAACCGCAGGATGTCGGACACGAGCCACGCAGCGCGCGGATCTCCTGAGTCACCGATGCGCGCCAACGTGTCGAAGTTGAACGAGACGTCGAGTCCTCGAAGCAGGGCCTCGATGTCGGCAACGAGGTCTGGGTCCGCGGGGCCGGCATCGAATGGGGGTGCCGAGGGGAAGACGTAGCCGACCTGGTTCCTCGCTGAAGCTCGCTCAGCCGGCGGCACGACGAGCCCTTCGCCGGGAGCGACACCGTCGGAGGCGGCAGCCGTCGATGAGGTCGGCACCAGGCCATCGAACTCGTAGCCGGTCGACGTGCACGCCACGCCGATCACGCCGACCGCTGCTGCAAGGAGGATGATTCGGTTTCGCACGGTCCCGACAACCTATGCCACGAGACCCCGTACTCCGTCGTGTTCATCGATTGGTAACCAGCAGCCAGGACGGTGTGCTCGGGTTCAGCGCTCGTGGACCGCACGTCCATCGACGAAGGTCAGCTCCGTCCTCACCGATGCGAGATCCTCAACGGTCAACGGGTCGTCGGATGCGACGACGAGGTCGGCCGCCTTGCCGACCTCGATCGTTCCTGTGCGATCCTCGTCGTGGTTGACGAACGCCGTCCCACGGGTGAACGCAGAGAGGGCCTCTTCGACCGTCATCGCCTGATCAGGGAGGAAGGGCTCCTGGTCCGGATCCGAGCGCCTCGACACCGCGACCGACATCTGGGCGAACGGGTTCGGCGTCGACACGGACCAGTCTGACCCGCCAGCCACGAGCGCGCCCGCGTCGAGAAGGGATCGGAACGGATACTGCCACGATGACCGCTCCGGACCGAGTCTGGGGATCGTGAGGTCGATCATCGTGGCGTCGTGGCAGGCCCACAGCATCTGCGCATTGGCCGCGACGCCGAGCCTCGCGAATCGGGGTACGTCGACGGGATCGATGAGGTGGATGTGGGCGATGTGCGGTCGCGAACGGCGGGCGTCCTCAGGACTCCCCGCCGCGACGGCGTCGAGGGCGCTACGGATCGCACAGTCCCCGATGGCGTGGAAGTGGGGTTGGATCCCTGCGGCCATGATCCGCGGCACGATGTCCGAGAGAAGGTCGCCGTCGAGGAATGTGATCCCGTGGTCGCCGCTGTCGACGTAGGGGGCGCACACGGCGCCGGTGCCGTTCTCGATGACGCCGTCCACCATCAACTTGATGCCCTTCGGCCGGTACCGCCTCGTTCCCTCACCGGCCATCACCATGAGGTCGTCGAGCTGCTCGGCACCTCGTTCACGATTCCACCAGAGGGAGCCGAACACCGATCCGATGAGGTCACCGCGTCGGTCGAGCTCCCGGTACGCGGCGTGGTCGATCGGGCGCACCCATGCGTCCTGCCACCCCGTGATGCCGAACGACAGCAGGAGCGCCTGGGCAGCCATGATCGCCTCGAGCAGATCATCGAGAGTTTCGGGCGGCGTGTGGCGATCGACGAGATCGACCGCGCCCTCCTGGAGCGTTCCATTGGGGGTCCCATCGGGGTCCCGCTCGATCCGGCCGTGCGCGGGATCGGGAGTCGATCGATCGATCCCCGCCACTGCCAATGCGGCGGAGTTCACCCAGGCGGCGTGGCCCTCGCTCGAATGGAGGAGGACGGGTCGATCCGGAACGATGCGATCGAGGACCTCCCTGCGGGCGATACCTCCGTTGAAGGCGTTCATCGGCCAACCGCCACCGACGATCCAGGGCCGGTCGGGATGTGCGTGCGCATACGCCGCGATGGTCGCCTCGTAGTGTGACGGCTCGACGTCATGGAGCTCGCAGCGGATCATCGCCATGCCGCCTATCGGCGGATGGACGTGGGCGTCCTGGAAGCCGGGGAGGAGCGCTCGACCGTCGAGGTCGAAGGCTTCGCCCGGCGGTGGCGTACCGACGCCGAGGGCGGTGATCGTCGGGCCGTCGATCGTGACCCAGTCGGGTCGATCGGCCGTGCCCGTCCAGATCGGGCCATTTGTGAACGTGGTGCGCATCGGTGGACGATAGCTGGCGGTCACAGCTCGCCTCGATCGAGTGCATCGAGGACGTCGAGCGCGCGTTCACGCACGTGTGGCATGTCGGCGAGGCGCCGGGCGCCACCGAGCTGCCGGGAGATGCGGTGGTTCCGTACGAGGCGGTCATGGTTGCGGTCGAGGAAGTCCCAGTAGAGGGTGGTGTAGGGGCAGGCATCAGGACCGGTTCGCTTCCTGGGGTCGTAGCGACACGATCCGCAGTAGTCGCTCATCCTGTTGATGTAGTTGCCACCTGCTGCATACGGCTTGGTCGCCATCGAGCCGCCGTCGGCATACAGGCCCATTCCGATGACGTTGGGTTGCATCACCCAGTCACCACCATCGACGAACGAGTCCCGCATCCATGCCGTCAGCTCGGCGGGCCGGATCCCCGCGATGAGGCCGAGGTTCGCAATGACCATGAGCCGCTGGATGTGGTGCGCATAGCCGTGGTCGTGGACTGCGGCGAGGGTCTCGGCCACGCAATGCATGTCGGTCGTGCCCCCGGTGAATACGGGCGGAAGCGGACGCTGCGCGTCGAGCGCGTTCGAATCCCGGTAGTCGGGCATCCAAAGCCAGTACACGCCCCAGACGTACTCCCGCCACCCGATGACCTGCCGGATGAACCCTTCCGCCGACTCGATCGGAACGTGACCGGCCCGGTAGGCGCTCTCGACCGCGTCGCAGACCTCGGAGGGATGAAGGAGGCCGAGGTTGAGGTACGGGCTGATGAGGGAGTGTCTCATCGACCACCGGCCCGTCAGCATCGCATCCTGGTTGGGCCCGAATCGGGGCAGGATGGACTCGACGAAGTGGTCGAGGCGGGCGAGCGCGTCCCTGCGGCATGTTGCCCACGACCCGTCGGGTGCACGACCGAACGCCGAGGCCGGCAGGGCGTCGATCACGGCCGTGTCGGTATCGGTGAGGACGAACCTTGGGGGCTCCGGCCAGTTGGTGTCCGTTGGGTCGGGAGGCTCGCGGTTCGCTGCATCGTGGTTCCACGCTCCTCCGGCCGGTTGGTCGCCGTCCATGAGGTACCCAAGGCGCATCCGCTGCCAGCGGTAGAAGTCCTCCATCACGAGCCGGGGGCGGCCTTCGGCCCACGCGGCGAAGTCCTCGTAGTGGCAGAGGAACTGGTTCGAGCGAACGACGCGCACGTCGAGACCGCGCACCATCGCCTGGAAGTCCCACGAAGTGGGCTCCATCACGACGACCTCACCCGGCTGGTGCTCCGTGCGGTGCTCACGGATCCCCTCACCGAAGGTCGGCGCCGTGCGGTAGTCGACCGAGTAGCCGTCGGCCTCGAGTTCCTCAGCGAACCTCCGCATCGAGGCGAGGACGACATGGAGGCGCTGGCGATGAAAGGGACGACCGCCGATGGCTGACGACGATTCGATCATCAGGATCCTCGTGTCCGTAGGCGATGCTCCGGCAAGTGCAGACCCAGACCTCGAGAGCTGATCCCCGAGGATCCACGCGGTTCTCACGTTCATGGCTCCTTCCATCCGGCGTGATTCAAGCCGGTGCGAAGGCGTCCGCCTCGAGCACCCTGTCGCCGGCGATGATGCCCGCGACGATCCGCTCGGCGACCGCGTCGGGGGAGGCCCCGTCCGGCAGGCGAGGCGCTTCGCCCGCAATCGCTCGCCCAACCAGCCCTGTCTCCGTGTGGGGTGGCCTGGCATCCATCACGGTGATGCCGACGCGCCGCAGCTCGCGGGTGAGGGCCACCGTCGCAGCGGAGAGGCCGGCCTTCGCCGCCGAGTAGGTTGCCATGCCCGCGGTCGGCATCGTTGCCACGATCCCGCTCAGATTCACGATGAAGCCGCTCTCCATCCGCGGGATCGCGTATCGGTAGAGGTGGAGGGGGCCGGTCAGATCCACCGCGATGACCTCGTCGATCACCTCTGGATCGGTGTCGGCGAGAAGTCCGAACGCGACAACGCCAGCGGCGTTCACGATCCCGTCGAGTCGGCCGTGCGAAGCGATCGCTGCGTCCACGGGGATGTGTGCGTCATGCGGATTCGAGAGATCGAAGACGGATGTCGCCGCACCCGGAATCCCCCGCGCTACCGCGCCAAGCCGATCACCTGATCTGCCGGCGACCGTGATGAGCGCGCCCTCGTAAGCCAGGAGCGTCGCGATGCGGCTCCCGAGCGTGCCGGAGCCACCGAGTACGAGGACGGACGACGAGCGGAGGTCGATGGATGCCATGGGATGTGTTCGCAGCCGCAGGCCGTTTCGGATCTATCGCCGACCCCCTACCCCCGCGGTCGGGGTGCAAGGTCTGTTGATGCGATGGCGCGCGCGGCGTTGTCCGCGCCTGCTCGCATCGAGGCATCGAGGCCTTCCTGTCCGAGCCACGCGACGGCGAACCCTGCGAAGAACGCATCACCCGCCCCATTCGTGTCGACGAAGTGGTCGACAGGGGAGGCGGGGACGTC
>CAZYGP010000004.1:0-10409 GCA_964647265.1 uncultured Acidimicrobiaceae bacterium
TGTTCGCGTACGAGTACCACGTCGTCCTCCCGGTCTTCGCTCGGTTCACCTTCGACGGGGATGCGGGCACCTTCGCCGCGATGACGGCGGCCATGGGCGCGGGCGCGGTCGTTGGAGGCCTTTTGACGGCGTCGCGTCGTTCGCGCACCGCAGTTTCGCTCGCCGTGGTCGCGGTGGTATTCGGCACCCTGCAGCTCGTGACGGCGGCAGCACCGACCTACGGTCTCGTGCTGCTCGCGCTTGGACTGCTCGGCGCAGCGAGCATCAGCTTCCTCGCCCTTGGCAACGCCACACTGCAGCTCAACGCCGCTCCAGAGATGCGCGGTCGCGTGATGGGCCTGTGGGCTGTCGCGTTCTTGGGCTCGACGCCGATCGGAGGGCCGATCGCCGGCTGGATCGCTGAGCACATCGGACCACGGTTCGCCCTCGGCCTCGGAGGCGTGGTCACGATCCTCGCGGGGGTCATGGCCTTCCGAGCGCTCGCGACGATCGATCGGGGTGAGAGCGAGGTCGGCCTGACCGTTCCTGCCGCGAAACTCGGGCCGTGAAGGGGGCATAATCGCTCCGTGCGGCTGCCCCTTCCCCCCGAGCCCCCCGAGGCCATGTCGGATCCGCCTGTCGTATCGACGGGGGCGCTTCCGCCGCCCGATGAGGTCACACGCCTCGTCGATGAGGCGTTTGCACGATACGCGACGGTGAACGAGGGTTCGGTCGCCGACTACATCCCCGCATTGGCCGCGGTTTCCCCAGATCACTTCGGCATCAGCATCACTGGCGTCACAGGTCGCACCCATGAGGCGGGCGACACGGCGACACGCTTCTCGATACAGAGCATCTCGAAGCCATTCGTGTTCGCGCTCGTCAGCGAGGCGGTCGGACACGAGGCCGCACAGGAGCTCCTCGGAGTGAACAGCACCGGGTTGCCTTTCGACTCGGTGCTGGCGATCGAGTTGAACCGGGACCGGACAGGCAACCCCATGGTGAATGCCGGAGCGATCGCGACGACCAGCCTCGCCCCGGGCGACACACATGAAGCACGGTGGGGTTTCGTACGCGAGGGTCTCTCACGCTTCGCCGGTCGCGATCTCACCCTCGACGAGGAGGTCTATGCCTCCGAGTCAGGGACGAACGCCAGGAATCGTGGCATCGCCCGTCTCCTCGAGGGCTACGGGCGTATGAATGGGGACCCCGACGAAGCCGTCGACGTGTACACCCGACAATGTTCGCTGACTGTCACGGCACTCGACCTCTCCGTGATGGGCGCCACGCTCGCGGATGGCGGCGTGAACCCTGTTACGGGCGTGCGGGTCGTGGACGCTCGAACCTGTTGGCGAACACTTGCCGTGATGTCCACCGCCGGTCTGTACGAACAGACGGGTGACTGGCTCTACGAGATCGGCCTCCCTGGCAAGAGCGGAGTGAGTGGAGGGATCGTCACGATCTCACCCGGCAAGGGAGGGCTCGGCACCTACTCGCCACTGCTGGATCGCGCAGGCAACAGCGTGCGCGGCCAACTCGTCGCCCGCTTCCTCTCCGACCGCCTCGGTCTGAACATCTTCACGTCGGCCGACGTGAAAAGTGATTGAAACGCCAACTGTTGCACGTCCGTACCACCACGTACGGCGAGTAATGTGCAGCCACGCCATCGAGCCTGAGGAGGCATGACAACGTGATCGCGGCATTCACCGGGAGGTCGTCATTCGACCCCGTTCCATCCGTGGCGACGATGAGGGCACTGGACGTCGTAACCGCACCGACGCCACCTCCCGGGGCGACCACCGGTTGGCTCGTGTCACCCGGCGGTCCCCTCCCGGGAGCCGTTGACTGGGAGAGCCTCGAGGCCGTTGGATTCCACGGGAAGGTCGGCCAGACCCAGGTCATTCCCCCTCGAGGCGGTGAAACGCTTGTCGTTGTTGGTCTCGGTGATGCATCGGACCTCACCGCCGACGTGCTGCGCGATGCTGCGGCAGCCTTCTCACGCGCCACCAGCACCGAAGGGACCCTTGCGATCCACCTCCCCCCGGCCACTTCGGCTGCCGTGTCGGCGCAGATGGTCGTGGAAGGGATGACCCTGGCTCGCTACCGCTACGACGCGCTCAAGGGAAAGGCGAGCGTCACCCCGATCGCATCGATCACGTTGGTCACCGACGAACCCGACGAATCGGCGGAAGGAGCCGCCAAGGGAGTTGCGATGTCGGAAGCCGCACAGATCGCCCGCGACCTGGCCAACACGCCGCCAGCACTGCTCACTGCATTGAAGATGGCAGAGGTCGCCCAAACCCACGGTGGGGACCGCGGGTTGGACGTCGAGGTCTTCGATTTCGAGGCACTCGTCGAGATGGGGTGCGGTGGCCTCCTGGGTGTCAACGCCGGAAGTCACGAGCCTCCCGCAATGGTCAAGCTGACCTACGTCCCGGACGGGGACCCGAAGGCGACGTTGACACTCGTGGGTAAAGGGATCATGTACGACGCGGGGGGCATCGCACTCAAACCTGCCGATGAAGTCCACGCCACGATGAAGAACGACATGTCGGGCGCCGGCGCGATCCTCGGGGCCATGCTCAACCTCGCTCGACTCGGGTGCGTGAACAAGGTCATCGGGTTTCTCATGTGCACCGACAACCGACCATCGGGTACCGCCCTCGCGATGGGCGATGTCCTCACCGTTCGCGGCGGCACGACGGTCGAGGTGGTGAACACGGACGCCGAGGGGAGGCTGGTCATGGCTGACGCCCTCGTCCTCGCGACCGAGGAGGACACGGACGCGATCGTCGACATCGCGACACTCACCGGTGCATCCATGCGCGCCCTCGGGACCCAGATCGCCGGCGTCATGGGCAACGACGCGTACCTCGTTGGTCAGGTCGAGGCAGCAGCGCTCGCGACGGACGAGCCGGTGTGGGAGCTGCCGCTCGCTCGTCGGTATCGACGTGAACTCGACTCACACATCGCCGACATCAAGAACCTCGGCGGTGCGAATGCGGGCGCCATCACGGCCGCCCTCTTCCTCGAGGAGTTCGTCGCAGGAAAGCCATGGGCCCACATCGATATCGCCGGTACGGCGCAGAACGACTCCGACACTTCGTGGCGACCACCGGGGTGCACGGGGTTCGGGGCGCGGCTGCTTGCTGAACTCGCCGTCGGCTTCATCCCAACCGTCAGGAGCACGCCGTGACCGACACCGCAACCGGACAAGCGCCCGAGAAGAGGTCATTGAACGACCGGATGCTCGCCACGATCGAGTCCGTAGGCAACAAGGTTCCGCACCCGGTGATCATGTTCTTGTACCTGATCGCATTCATCGCGGTCCTGTCGGCAGTGCTCGCATTCTTCGACGTGAGCGTGACGGAAGAGATCGCAGAACCGGTGCCCAGGCAAGAGCTCGCGGACCTGCGCGATGCGCTCGGTGGGTCGATCATCGCGTACGACGTCTTCACCGGGCAGGAAGCGATCATCCCCGACTACATCATCAAGGAGGAGACGATCCCCGTCCGCAGCCTCCTGAGCATCGACGGTCTCCGGTTCATGCTCTCGTCGATCGTGACGAACGTCGCGAACTTCGGGGTGATCGCCGTGATCCTCGTCGCGATGGCAGGCGTGGGTGTCGCCGAGGTTTCCGGCTTGATGGCCTCCCTCATCCGCAAGCTGGTGGCGGTCGCTCCACGCCAGCTCATCGCGTTCATCCTGATCTTCATCGGCGTGCTGTCGAGTGTGGCGACCGACGCGGGCTACCTGATCCTCATCCCCCTGTCCGCAACGGCGTTCCTGACCATCGGACGTCATCCGCTCGCCGGAATCGCGGCGTCCTTTGCCGGTGTCAGCGCCGTGTTCGCCGTCAACATCCTCATCACGCCGACCGATGCCATGCTCACCGAGATCACGAATGCCGCAATCGGTGCAACCGCCGAGCCCATCGACATCACTGCCAACCTCTTCTTCGCAGCCGCTTCGTCGATCCTCCTCGCAATCGTCGCCGTGGTGGTGACGACGCGGATGATCGAACCGAGGCTCGGTCCCTATGACCCGAGCGACGGCGATCCGACCTGGGTCTCGATCGATGAAGCGCCAAACGAGGAGGCGGCAGCTGCAGAGGCACGAGGGCTTCGATGGGCCTCGTGGGCGCTCCTCGGCACGATCGCTGCCATCGCCCTCCTGACCCTGCCACCCGGTGCGCCGCTCCGAGATCCGACGACCGGGGACATCATCGGCCCTACGCCCTTCATGGCAAGCCTGATCTTCCTGATCACGATGATCTTCCTCGTCTCGGGC
Organism: uncultured Acidimicrobiaceae bacterium; assembly: GCA_964647265.1. GTDB lineage: Bacteria > Actinomycetota > Acidimicrobiia > Spongiisociales > UBA5794 > SZUA-442. The sequence continues at coordinate 4,270 of CAZYGP010000004.1, forward strand.
ATCGCGTACGGTTTCGGAGCCGGAACATTCACCAATCGCAACCAGATCGTGGACGCCGTGACGAAGACTTTTGCGGGCCTCGCCGGGCTGATCTTCATGTTGGTGATGATCGCCCAGTTCATCGCGTTCTTCAACTATTCGAACATGCCACGGGTGGCGGCCGTCGAGATGGCAGGACTCCTCGAACGGTCGAGCATTCCAGCCCTCCCACTCCTCATCGGCTTCATCGTGGTGATCGTGTTGTTGAACCTGATCATTCCTGGTGTCGTCCCGAAGTGGGCCATCTTTGCTCCCGTGTTCATCCCGATCTTCGTCCGCCTCGATGTCGCACCGCAGACGCTGTTGGCGGCGTATCGGATCGGAGACGGCCCGACGAATGTGCTCACACCCCTCATGGTGTACCTGCCGTTCATCCTCATCGTTGCCCAGCGCTACAAGAAGGACGCGGGCCTCGGAACCATCGTCGCGATGATGCTGCCGTACACGCTGTGGATCCTGGTCGCGTGGGTCGGACTGTTCGTGGCGTGGTTCCTCCTCGGCATACCCCTCGGACCCGGAGCGCCTGTCAACCTGTGATGGCCGGATTGCCTGACCAATACCCCGGTCGAGGATCGGGCCGCCGGCGTAACCGATGAACGACGGAGCGGCTTCCACCGATGCGTTCATCGCCGAGCTCGGCGTCGCCCTCATCCGATCCGGCGAAACCGTCGACGAGGTCCAGTCCGAGCTCCTCGCCACGGCCCGCGCCCTGGGTGCCGACGACATCGAGGTCATGGCGCTTCCGACGCTGCTCATGGTCCAGTCGAGTCGCGGTCAGCAACTGCGGCCCAGGCTGCGCCCCATCAGCGAGGCTTCGCTGAGGCTCGATCAGGTCGGAGCCGTGTACGACCTCCTGTGGCGCGCACGGAGGGGCGAGGTGGATCCCGAGATGGGCCTCGAACGTCTCCGAAAGGTCGACGAGATGCGCCCGCCGTACGGTCGCGTCGGTCGGTCGCTCGGTCTCGGCGTGCTTGCCATGGGCTTCTCGCTGATGCTCCAGCCGACGCCCGGGGGAGCTGTGATCGCGTTCATCCTCGGAACGCTCGTCGGCTTCGCCCTCACCCAGGGCATCCAGGAGCTGCGGCCCATCCTTCCGACGCTCCTGTCGTTCCTCGTTGCCGCAGCGGTCTTCGTGCTCGCCGACCTGTACGACGGTGCGAACCCGATTCGAACCCTCATCGCCCCGCTGGTGATCCTGCTCCCCGGTGCTGCGATCACCGCAGGCACGATCGAACTCGCCGCTGGTGAGACGATCAGCGGTGCGAGTCGCCTCGTCAGGGGCCTCGTCGACCTCCTCCTCCTTGCGCTCGGCATCACATCCGCCGCTGCCCTCGTGGAGGCACCATCGATCGACCTCATCGACCGGCCGCTCCAGACGTTGGGGCCATGGGTGTTCGCCGTCGGGCTCGTCCTCATTGCTGCCGGATACCACTTCCACATGTGCGCGCCGAGGAGCGCAACACCCTGGATCCTGCTCGTCCTGGTCGTGGCGTTCGCGGGTCAGTCGCTCGGCGCCTACTTCTTCAACCCCGACCTCTCAGCGTTCTTCGGGGCACTGGTCATGACACCGGTCGTGCTCGCCGTGGGTCGACACCCGGGTGGTCCGCCATCGATGGTCCTCTTCCTTCCGGGCTTCTACCTCCTCGTGCCCGGAGCTGCGGGCCTCATCGGTGTCACCCAGACGATCGGCACCGGCTCGAACCTGTCGCCGTCGGCGTTCACCCCCACGATGGTCACGGTTGCGGGCATCGCCCTCGGTGTTCTCATCGGGTCTGCGGTGATGCGGGCCTTCTGGCGATTCGGGGGCGTGCAGCCGGCGTAGGGTCGTTGGCCATCCTGACAGGCGGTTGCGATCCGTCCCCCCACGGGCGTGGTCGATTACGATTCGGGTCATATCGGGACGATCACATCGCGATGATCACAGCGCGACGGTCGCAACAAGACAGTGGGGAGACGATGAGCGATTCGAGTGCCGGCGCTGCCGGCGGGGGGGCCATTTACGGCCTCGGCATCTTCGGAGCTTGGGTGTACTTCTGGCAGCAGGCTGACTCCTTCTGGCAGTACGTTCTCGCCTTCTTCCAGGGGTTGTTCTGGCCCGCCTTCATGGTGTACGAGGTCTTCTCCTCTCTCGGCGGTTGACTGGCGAGACCTGCTCGGACTCCGGTGGAGGAGCGTCGGCGTTCACGTCTGTTGCGCTTTCATCCCTATGAGGCGATGCGCCGATCGGCCATCGGCGCGAGGGTGAGGGCAGCGACTCCCCTCGGTGATACCTTGGATCCAAACCTCGACCTGCTTCGAAGGCTGGTTCTCGGCGACAGCGCGACCCTCGAGCGCATGATGAACCCGCCGATCGGGTACGTGGACCTCCTCGATGAGCCCGCCCTTTCGCTGATGCGGGTGGCGGCTGCCGTCGCCATCGAGCCCACGGGCTCGGTCTGCTCCGCACAAGTCGATGCCAGCCATGCCGCCGGCGCCGACGTCGATGCCATCCGGGCGGTGATCAAGGCGACCGTCGACGTCATCGGGATGGTCAAGGCCGAACTCGCCTTCGAAGCACTTTCGCTGAACGGGGGTTCCCGCGCATCTACGGTCGGATCGCCGTAGCGCTCGCGAGCATCGCACCGAACGCTCGACGGTGCTCCGGTTAGGCTTGCTCCTCGTGAAAACCGGCGAGCCCGATCGCGCACACGTCCCCCGACCGTCAGGGCGCCCCGTTCCTGCACCAGAGGCCCTCCTCGAGCCGAAGTTCATCACACCGGTGTCGCGTCCCGGTACGGTCGAGCGGGTTGCGCTCGTCGAGCGGTTGACGGGTGGCACAGCGACGGGTGTCGTGACGATCGTCGGTCCGGCAGGGTACGGGAAGACGACGCTCATGGCACAGTGGGCGACGCACGACCCTCGACCGACGGCGTGGTTGACCGTCGACAGAACCGACAACGACCCTGCGGTCTTCATCCGGGACCTGTTCGATGCCGTCGAACTCGGCGGGATGGTATCGAAGGGAGCGCTCGCGTCGACTCGTGTCGTCTCCGACGATGCGGTCACGCTCGGTGTCTCGCTCCTCGTTCGAGCCCTCGGGGGGACTGCGAACAGGGGGTTGTTGATGCTCGATCACACGGAGTCACTCCGGTCGCGTGGAAGCCGGGATGTCCTCGCTGGACTGGCGTTTCGGCTCCCACCCCAGATCGTCCTCGTCGTGAGCTCGCGTGCGGCCCCGGCGGTGCCGTCCACCCACCTTCGCACGCAAGGGCTGCTTCACGAGTTCGGACCCGCGGAACTCGCGATGTCCGAGGATGAAGCCCGTGCCATGTTCGACACCGAGGGGATCGAGCCGGGTTTGACATTGGGGCCGATCGTTGCACGCACCGAGGGATGGCCGGTCGCGTTGTACCTGATCGCCCTTGCCGTCAAGGCGGGTGTCTCCCTCGAGGACGCCTTCGCCGTAGGCGGCGACGATCGATTCATCGCGGACTACCTTCGCCGCGAGGTGCTCCGCCGCATGTCTCCCGAGCGTGCTGACTTCCTCGTCAGGACGTCGATCCTCGATCGACTCAGCGGCCCGCTATGTGACTACGTCCTCCAGAGGGAGGGGTCCGCCCGGACCCTCGAGAAACTGGAGGTCGCGAACCAGCTTGTCGTTCCCCTCGATCGGACACGAACGTGGTTTCGCTACCACGGGATCCTCAGGGACCACCTCACCGCAGACTTGGACAGGATGAACCCGACTGTGGTGCATGGCCTCCACCGTCGGGCTGCAGAGTGGTTCACCGATCATGGTCAGATCGTCGCCGCCGTGCATCATGCCCAGCGAGCGAACGATCATGAGCTGGCCGCGAGGCTCACGGTGTCGGGCGGACGGTCGACATTCGCGAGCGGCGAGATCGACACGTTCCTGGAATGGCTGGAGTGGTTCGAACGATCCGGCGGAATCGACTGCCATCCCGAGGTCGCCATCCTCGGTTTTCTGGGCCGTGCCCTGGCAGGAGATGCGGTCAACGCAGAGCGGTGGGCGGCAACGATCGATCGCACGGCGCGCGAGGGTGTGAGGAGCACCGATTCGCCCCTGCTCAGCTTCGTTCGGGCCATGCGTTGGGAGCACGGCTCGGCGTCCATGCTCGAGGATGCCATCGCCGCGGTCGAGGGATTGCCCCCATCCAACGAGTGGTACCCAGCAGCACTGGGATATCTCGGAGCAGCACGGCTCTGGACCGGGGACACCGACGAGGCCGACCTCATCCTCGAGCGAGCCATCGTCGCCGCCGGAGGGACCAATGCGCCTCCGGCCGCCTCGTACGCCCTCGCCTGTCGAGCAGCGATAGCGATGGACCGCGGCCGAACCTCCGAGGCCGAATCCTACGCGACGGAGGCGGTGTCGATCGTGCGCTCGTTCCACCTCGATCGGACGTCGACGAGCTGTCTCCCCTTCATCGTGGCCGCGCGATGCGCGGCGCACCGCGGTGATGTCCCAGATGCGAGGAGACTCCTGACACAGGCGTCGAACCTCCGCCCCCTCCTCACCACCATCCTGCCGGGCATCTCCGTGCATACGCTCCTCGAGATGGCAACGGCCCTCGTGGCGGTTGCCGACATCACAGCTGCACGACAGGTGCTTCGCGAAGTGAACGACATCGTGATCGTCCACCCCGACCTCGGCTCCCTCCCCGCTCGCCAACGACGCCTCCAGGAGGCACTTGCCAGGCTCCCCGCAGGGGAGGTGGGTGCTTCGTCCTTGACGACCGCGGAACTGCGCCTCCTCCCGCTCCTCGTGACCCACCTGACCTTTCGGGAGATCGGAGAGCGCCTCTACGTGTCCCGTCACACGGTCAAGACACAGGCGATGTCCATCTATCGCAAACTCGCGGTCTCGTCGCGAAGCGAAGCGGTCGACCGTGCACGCGAGTTGGGCCTGCTCAACGTCTGACGCTTCACCCATCGTGGGCGATGCGGGGCCGCGACCGTTGGGTGATGATCGTGGGGACTCGAAAGGAATCCTCCTTGGCATCGATCGGTCACATTGCCGTCCGGCGAGGACCCGACAGTTCCGGGGTACCCGCTCACGTGTCTGGCGACATCGAACCGCCCCGATCAGTGGAAGAGCAGATGGCGGCTCTTGCGCGGCTCTCCGCTGCGATCGCCGTTGGCGTACCGCCGATCACCCACACGGCATTGGTGCACGATGCGATCGCGTCGGGTGCCACACCGGAGCAGGTCATCGGCACGCTGTTGGCGGTGGGCCCCGTCGTCGGGAGCGCTCGGGTGGTGGCTGCGACATCTGCGATCGCCGCGGGACTCGGCTACGACCTCGATACTGCGCTCGAAACCCTTGGGTGAGCCGAGCGTCGGAGCGGTCGTGACCGGCGGGCTCCCGGTCAGGCTGGGGCAGGGCTGTGCCTCCTCGTATCGCCGAGCTTTGCGGCGAGGGGCCCGGCGATCGCCATCAGGAGTACGTAGGCGGCTGCGAGGGCGGGGAGTTCCTCCGCCCCGGCGACACCCGCAGCGAATCCCGCGATGATGATCGAGAACTCGCCCCGTGCCGTGAGGGCAAGGCCTGCGCGGCGCTGGCCGGCCCGGCCGATCCCCTGACGTCGTGTTGCCCACACTCCCACGATGATCTTCGTACCTGCGGTCACGATGGCCAGGACCACAGCAGCGCCGATGACGCCCGACAGGGTGGCAGGGTCGGTTGACAGTCCGAAGAAGACGAAGAACACGGCAGCGAACAGGTCGCGAAGCGGAGTCAGCAGGGAGTGCGCCCTGGCGACGGCTTCCCCCGACAGCGAGATGCCGACCAAGAACGCCCCGACGGCGGCTGACACGTTCACACCCTCAGCGAGGCCTGCGACGATGAGGGTCACACCGAACACTGTCAGGAGGCTCACCTCGTCGGAGCGGTGGAACACCAACGACCCGAGGAGATCGCCCTTGCGGTAGGCGAACGTCAGGGCGCCGGCGATGACGCCGAGGGCGATCCCGATGCTGAGGACGGCGGTGCTCGTGCCACCCCCCAGAGCGACCGCACCGAGGATGGGGAGCAGGACGGCCATCGCCAGGTCCTCGAACACGAGCATCAGCGGCTGGTTGCGGGCCGCGCGTTCGATGAA
>CAZYGP010000004.1:10419-28066 GCA_964647265.1 uncultured Acidimicrobiaceae bacterium
AGGTCCTCGAACACGAGGATCGAGAGAACGACCGGAGTTTCACGGTTGCCCGTCCACCCCAGGTCATTCAACAGCTTCGCGATGACGCCGCTCGACGATATGTAGGTGACACCACCGAGGAAGAGGCTCGGGATCGGCCCCCAGCCAAGGACGATGCCCGCGATGAACCCCGGGGTGAAGTTCAACGCAATGTCCAGAAGGCCTGCCGGGGCGATCGAGCGCATTCCGACCACGAGTTCGCGCGCCGAGTACTCGAGGCCGAGAAGCAGCAGCAGGAAGATCACACCGAGCTCCGCCCCAACCTCGACGAACTCCTCCGAGGTGACGATCGGGACGATGCCCCCCTCGCCCGCCGCGAGGCCGGCCAGCAGGTACAGGGGAATGGGGGAGATGGAGAGGCGGCCGGCGAGCCTCGCCAGGATCCCCAGTGCCAGGATCAGGGCGCCGAGCTCGACGAGGAGGAGTGCCTCGTGGTCCATTCTCTTAGCCGGCGCTCAGGATCTCGCGGACCGAGTCGATCCCCTTCGAGGTGCCCACGACGACCATCGTGTCCCCTTGCCGTATCGCGAAGTCCGGTTCGGGGGCCGGATACGCGACCTCCTGTCGAATCACCGCCACGACGGACACCCCGGTTCTGGTCCTCACCCTTGCGTCCCCGATCGTCCTGTCCACGTATGGGGTTTCGGGCTCGACGGTCAGCCAATCGATCGCAAGGCCCTCGATCCGCTGCTCCAGGTCTACGAGGCGCTCGACCACGGTTGAGCCACCGAGAACGTCTGCGAGGGCATGCCCCTCGTCTTCGGACAGCCGGATGCTCGTCACGACGGTGTCGGGATCATCGGGGGAGCACACGAACAACTCCTTACGCCCACTCCGGTGATGGACGACACCGACTCGGCTTCCGTCCTCCGCGGTGAACTCGAGTCTGGCTCCGACGCCCGGAAGCGGAGTTTCTTCGATCTCTGGCACCTTCGACCTCCCGACACGTGGTATCCGACATGGTAGGTCCGCGGCAGTACACGGACGAGTACGCCTGCGGACGGTCGGGCGAGCCAAGTACCGCACCAACCGTCGCAAGTCGGTGAACAACGTCCGCCTAATCTCCAGTGGTTGGCGAGCCGTGCAGGCTCGATGGAGAACGACGGCTCGGATTCACCCCCACAGGGTGATGACGTGCGCACTGCGGAGTCGGACAGTGCGTTGAGGACCCGGCGTGACAGCCATGAGATGAGGAGCGGGACGCGTGGCAACAGGGAACAACACAGGGGGTCTGGCAGGCGTCGACGTGACCCCCGACGTCGACGACCTTCGTGCCGAGAACGAGGCACTCCGTGCCCGACTCGACTCCCGGGCTCGCTGGCGTGCCCGCCTGACAGGAGTGCTGGTCGTCCTCACAGCACTGTCGGTGGTCACCACTACCGTGTCCGTCTGGATCCACCAGACGGCATTCGATACCGATCAGTTCATGGAAACGGTCGAACCAGCCCTCGACGACCCTGCCCTGTATGCGCTGTTGAGCGACTACGTGTCGGAGCAGACGCTCACTGCCCTCGACATCGAGGGAAGGATCTCCGCGAGACTGACCAGCCTCGATGAGTACCTCTCAGAGGTCCTGCTCGACGCCCTCGAGATCGGCGAACAGGGCCAGGCGATCCTCGACCGCTTCGATCGGCCGTCCCTCGCTGCGCTCGCTGCGCCGATCGCCGACGGGGTCGAGACGCGGATCACGAACGTGATCGACTCGTTCATCACATCGCCTGAGTTCGCTCTTCGGCTCACCGGACTGGTGGAACGCGTCCACGCCGCAACCGTCGACCTCATCCGCGGTGACATGGCGGAGCTGCCGAACGTCTACACGGAGAACGGGCAGGTGAGGCTCGACCTCGTTCCGACGATCACCGAGGCACTGAGGAGGGTGATTGCAGAGATTCGCGACTTCCTCCCCGACGTCACCCTTCCCGACATCCTTTCAGACCGCGCCGACGAGGCCCGCGAACAGCTCGCAGCCGCCATCAATACGCAGCTTCCCGATGACTTCGGGCAGGTCACGTTGTTCAGCGAGGAGAGTCTCGAGGAGGTCCAGAGAGGCGTGCAACGCCTCGATCGCTTCGTCTGGTTGCTCGCACTGATCACGATCGCCCTCGCAGCGGCGACCATTGCGATATCGCCGACCCGACGGCGGACCATCATTCACCTCGCCCTCGGTGTCGCGGGTGCCCTGATCGTCGCGATGATCGCGATTCGCCGACTCCAGGATGCGATCCTGGATGAGATCGTGAGCCCCAACGGCGTCGAGACTGCGAGGGCCCTGCTCGGCGAGGTGGTCTCCAGCCTCCGTTCGTGGACACTCATCGTGGTGGTCGGGGCCGTCGTCGTCGCCATCGTGGCGTATCTCGTCGGTAGACCCGCATGGCTCGATCGAGCCACGAGCGAGGTCAAGAAGGCTTCGGCTCCCGATACAGGCGGCAGCAGGCTCGGCAACTGGGTCGCGGCTCGACATGACGCCCTCAGGATCGTGGGTATCACCGGAGCCCTCGTACTCCTCTACGTGAGCGGCATCAGCCCCTTGTCGATCCTGCTCATCGGTGGAGGTCTCGGCCTGTTCCTCTGGCTCATCTCCCAGGCGACGAGCCGCCAGGTGTCGGAATCCGACGAACCCGACCGGGACAACCCGGTCACAGCGTCTACCGGAGCGGAGGGCTCATGACGTCGAGACTCACCGATCAGGATCTGTCCGAGCTCCTTGGACTCATCAAGGGCTCGGACACCGTGGAACTGAAGCTGACGTTGCCGGACTCGGACATCAGGTCCGCAGTTCGGAGCCTCGGCATGGATCCGCTCGACGCCGAGATACGGCAGGTCGTGTTCTTCGACACGCCCGATCTCTCACTGAACCGGGCCGGCGTCGTGGTGCGGGCGAGACGGATCCAGGGAGGCCGCGCCGACACAGTGGTGAAGCTCCGGCCCGTCGTACCCGAACAACTGCCGCCCGAGCTCCGCGCATCCCCGAACCTGGGCGTCGAGGTCGATGCGATGCCCGGGGGCTTCGTCTGTTCGGCGTCGCTGAAGGGACAGGCGGAGAGTGATGATGTGCGGCAGGTGATCCTTGGTTCCCAAGTGATCAAGAAGCTGTTCGCCAAGGACCAGCGCGAGTTCTATCGCGCTCACGCACCCGATGAGATCACGTTCGACGATCTCATGGTCCTCGGCCCTGTCACAATCCTCAAGCTGAAGTTCGCGCCGGAGGGCTTCGGGCGCAAGATGGTCGCCGAGCTGTGGCTCTATCCGGACGGGTCGCGCATCGTCGAGCTCTCGACGAAGTGCCTCCCGTCAGAGACCTTCATGGTCGCCGCTGAAGCACGCGTCTATCTCGCAGATCGTGGCATCGACCTCAGCGGCGCACAGCAGACGAAGACGAAGGCGGCGCTCGAGTACTTCGCAACCCTTGGAGCCATCGTCGACGTGGCAGGTGACGAACAGCTGCATGGTTCCGACTGAGAGGGGTATGAACATGACGGCACGGTTCAATGCGATCGCTGCGATCGCGGGTGGAGCATTGGTGCTCTCGGCTTGCGGCGTGTTCTCAGACTCCTCCGATGTCGAAGCAGCACAGGCACAGTTCTGTTCGGATGTCGAGGCGTACGTGGACGCTCTTGACACCTACGGCGGGCTCTTCGCAGATCTGGCCCTGACCGTCGGTGATGTTCGAAGCGCTGGAGAAGAACTCGAGCCGGCGCGGGACGCTGTTGTCGCCTCGGCCGAGGAGTTCCGTGACGCCGTCGATTCCGACCCGACCGCAGGTGTCTCCATAGAGATCGTCGAGCCCGAGACGCTGGACGCAGTGCGAAGCGCAGACGCTGCGTTCACGGCGGCGATCGAGGGCATCGACGAGGCAACACCCGTGGCCGATGCAGGGGTGTCATTCACCTCCGCCGCGTACGCGCTCGAGGTTGCGTGGGTCCGTGTCTTCGCCGACGCCGGGTGCTTCGAGGACGGTGACGAAGCCGATGCGAAGCAGTGGGTCTCCGATTACGTCGCGGCGCTCCAGGCCGATCTGAAGGCTGCCGGGTACTACACGGGCGAGGTTGATGGTCTCTACGGGCCGGCAACGATCGATGCCGTGGAGCGCTTGCAGGCCTCAATGGGTTTGCCGGTGACCGGGCTTCCCGACCCCGCGACCCAAGCAGCCCTCGGCGCCGCACTCGGAGGAATCGGCTCCGCACAGGCCGGCGCCATCCAAGGCATACTCATCAGCTTGGGCTACTACCCGGGTCCCGTCGACGGCCAGTGGTCCCCACAGCTCGAGGAAGCCCTCAAGGCGTTCCAGACCGACCTCGGTGTTCCGGCAACTGGCATCGTCGACACGGCAACGCTCCGTGCCTTCGACGAGGCGCTCGCGGAGGCGGGAGAGCCGCCCGCAACGACCACGACGGTGCCGTCGGACACGACCACGACGGCTCCCGCGCCTCCGACGACCACGGTCCCCGAAACCACGACGACGACCACGGCACCCGAGGAGACGACCACCACTACGGCGCCGCCTGTTCAGGAGCCCGGGATCCTCGAGATCCTGGCCGAGACCGGACAGTTCACACAGCTGCTGGCTGCGATCGACGCCGCTGGTCTCACGGAGACCCTGTCGGGTCCAGGTCCGTTCACGCTCTTTGCGCCCACCGACGAGGCGTTCGCTGCCGTCGCAGGGCAGCTTCCCAGCGATCCCAGTCAGCTGCAGGCGGTTCTTCTCTACCATCTCCTCCCCGACGCAGTGGACGCCTTCGAGCTCATTGCACAGCCAGAGGTGGTCACGGAGCAGGGTTCCTCCATTGCGGTGTCGCTCGACCAAGGGTTGATCGTCCTCAACGGTGCTTCGAGGATCACCATCAGCAACGTCGCCGGGGGCAATGGCCTTGCCCATGTCATCGATGCCGTTCTCGCGATCCCGGTTGGGTGAGCGGATGGACCGAAACACACCGGTCATCGTTCCGAGGTGGGAATGGAGGTCGTTCGACGTCCGGTTCCCGGTCGCCGAGCCTCGGTTCGCCGCTCTCGATCAAACGGGCGTGCAGGACAGCGAGGAGCTGTATCTGGTGTCGCAGCAACGCGGTGCGAACGTCAAGATCCGCGACGGCCTGATGGACATCAAGATCCTCGAGGAGGTCGGTGTGGCGGGCCTGGAGCGGTGGAATCCAGTGCTGAAGTCCGGGTTCCCGATTCCGGCGTCCGTGGTCGCAACCGTGTTCGACGCCGTCGGCATCGAGGCACCGCAACTCGACCGCGATTCATATGAACTCGACGCGTTCATGGCCGAGCTCGTCGAGCCCTCCGCGATACGTCCCGTGACCGTTCACAAGCGCCGTGTCCGCTATGTCGTCAACGGCTGCACATCCGAGGTGACGGACGTGATTGCCGACGGTCATCCCTGTCGAACCATCGCGATCGAGTCGGTGGACGCTGGTGCAATCCTCGAGGCCATCCGGTCGATGGGCCTCGATGGATACGTGAACACGAATTACACGGTGGGGCTCCAGGCCGTCATCGACCGCGAGCCGGCGCGTTATGGCGTGATCGACGTCGGCACGAACTCGGTGAAGTTCCATCTCGCCGAACGATCCGGGGACAGGGAATGGAAGACGCTCGTCGATCGAGCCGACGTCACACGCCTCGGTGACGGGATGGAGGCCACCGGCGCGATATCCCCCGAAGCCCTCGAACGGACCGCCGAAGCGATCGCCGCCATGGCGGACGAGGCGCGGAGCCGCGGCGCGCGAGCGGTTGTCGCCGTCGGGACTGCAGGGATGCGCATCGCCTCCAACAGGGAGCCGGTCGTCAACGAGATCCGGGAACGCTCAGGGGTGACCGTCGAGGTCATCTCGGGGACCGAGGAGAGCAGGCTCGCGTATCTGGCCGCCGTGCGCGGGATTGGACCGACCGCGGGACCTGTCGTCGTCTTCGACACCGGTGGGGGGAGCAGCCAGTTCACGTTCGGAGCAGGGGTCGCCGTCGACGAACGCTTCAGTGTCGACGTTGGCGCCGTTCGATACACCGAGCAGTTCGGATTGGACACCGAGGTGACACAGGAGACCCTCGACGCGGCCCTTGCAGCCATCTCGGGAGACCTTGCCGTGCTCGATGACCGTCCTCCACCGCAGTCCCTCGTTGCCATGGGTGGCGCCATCACGAACATGACAGCTGTCAAGCACCGGCTCGCGACATACGATCCCGAGGTCGTCCACGGAACCGTGCTCGACCGGTCCGAGATCGAGCGCCAGATCCAGATGTATCGATCCATGGACACAGACCATCGACGATCGATCGTCGGACTCCAGCCGAACCGTGCGGAGGTCATCCTGGCCGGTGCGTGCATCGTGCGAACCGCCATGGAGAAGCTCGGTGTGGCGTCGGTCACCGTGTGCGATCGTGGGCTCCGCCACGGTGTCCTGACGGAGCGATTCGACTCGTGAATTCGGTTGTCACGTCTTCCCCGGTGACGGTTTCGCTCCGTTGGGCGTCGAGCCGCCATCATTCGGCGGGAGGGACACCGAGTCGGGTGATCTCGGACGGTGCGCGCCCCTGGTTCAGGAGCCTCGACATGAGGCGCATGGCGGGGTCGACGTGGCCGAAGAAGGCCTTGTAGCTGGGGCACAGGTAATTCAAGCCGTCCTCGCCGTCGGGTGTCTTCGTGAACCGATTGCGCGGACAGCCGCCGTGACATGCGAACCGAACGTCACAGTCGAGGCAGTACTGCGGCAGGGTGTCTCGCTTCGCCTGACCGAACGCGACCTGTCGGGGCGACGCCACCATCTCGGCCATGGGGGTCTCCAGGATGTTGCCGAGCAGGTGATCAGGCTCGACGTAGTGGTCGCACGAGTACATGTCGCCGTTGTGCTCGAGGGCGAGGGCGAGCCCGCACGTCTCGGAGAAGATGCACAGACCGGGAGGCTCGCCGTGCCAGTTCGCGAGGGCAACGTCGAACATCTGCACGAATACCTCGCCGACGTCGCGTTTGACCCATTCGTCGAACACCTCGATGAGGAAGCGGCCATACGCGTCGGGTCCGACGGTTCGATCCGTGACCCGGTTCCCCGCCTGCGTGTACAGCGGTCGCTTCTCGTCGCGGTTGGTGCTCCAGCCGAGGTTGGCGAGGGGCAGGAGTGTCTCGGTGGTCCTCTCCACGATCGGGATGAACTGGATGAACCTGACTCCCATCTCGTCACGGAAGAACCGGTACACGTCGAGCGGACGATCCTCGTTCGCCCGGTGAACCGTGCACAGGACGTTCACGTCGACGTCCGCCGACCGGAGGTGTCGGTATCCGGCCATCACCCGGTCGAAGGAGCCTTCTCCTCTCTTGTCGACCCTGTAGGCGTTGTGGAGGTCCTCCGGTCCGTCGACGGAGAGGCCGACGAGGAAGTCGTGCTCCTTGAAGAACTGTGCCCACTTCTCGTTCACGAGGACGCCGTTGGTCTGGATCGTGTATTCGATGCGCTGGCCCGGCTTCCGATATCGATCGACCAACTCGATCGATCGTCGGAAGAAGTCGAGACCCATCATCGTGGGCTCACCGCCCTGCCATGCAACTGTTATCTCTGGCGTCACGTGCGACTCGAGGAGCTGGCGGATGTACTCATCGAGGAGTTCGTCGGCCATCCGGAACCGATCCCCCGGGTAGAGCATCTCCTTCGAGAGGAAGAAGCAGTACTCGCAGTCGAGGTTGCAGATGGGACCCGTCGGCTTCGAGAGGAGATGAAACGCCGGTGGCGCGATCTGTGTTGATGCCGTCGTCGTGGCGGAAGGATCCATGAGGACTCGATTCAATGCGGGATCGTGACGGTAGGCATCACCCATCGTGGATGAATGCGCAGTCCCTCTCGGGGGCTCCGACGTACGACGACCGCAACCGCCCGTGCGATGATGGCACACCGTGGCGGTGGATGGGACGCGAGGGATGGACGTGCGCAATGACGCGGCAGGACCCCATCTGGGCGAACCGACGTGTCAGAAAGGCGGACGTGTCACACAGGCCGACGCGAAGGGGTCCGGCCGTTGGCCGGACCCCTTCGGCGCCCATCGGGTGAATGGCTCAGGGAGCGCCTACTTCATGAACACTCCGGGAAGCGGAATGTCCGTGTCGCCACCGGCGATCAGGACGCTGCCGTCGGCCGTCCCCTGTGTGTTCGCGTTGCGGAAGTAGAACGTCGAATCCGAGGGTCGGAGCAACCCGACCGTTTCGGTGCCATCACCGTTCCAGTCACCTGCGAACACCATGTCCGAAGGATCTCCCCAGATGAACGAGACTTCGGCAGGCCCGGTCGTCAACGTCGTGCGGAAATACACGAGCCCGGTGGTGTCGCGGGACAGAGCAACCTCGTCCATCCCGTCGCCGTCGAGATCCGCTGCGAATGGCTCATCCCCAGGGTCACCGAAGACGAACGAGAACGATGCAGCTCCCAGGCCACCGTTGTTCGAGCCGAGTTCATCGATGATGTAGAACGTCTGGTTCGATGGTCGATAGATGGACACGGAGTCACACCCGTCACCGTCGAAGTCGCCTGCGATCGGCACATCGCCGGGGTCCCCGAAGAAGAACCTGACGTCTGCGACACCCTGGGTGTTCGAGTTCCGCAGGTAGACGAATCCGTCCGACTGGCGGTACAGCCCAGGTGTGTCGACACCGTCACAGTTCCAGTCCCCGACGAACGGGTAGTCACCCGGGTCGCCGTAGTAGAACGCCCCGTTGCCGAGCTTCCAGATGCCCGTGTCCGGGTCGACGAGACCCAGGCCCGACTCGAACAGGGTCACGCTGATCCTCCCCTCGCCGCCGACGGGGTAGTCAGCCGCCGTGACCGTGCCGATGTCCCGCAGATACTGCTCGAGTGCCTGCTGATACGTCGCTCCCAGCACGGTGAACGGCAGACCCCTGAACGGGTACTCGTCGCCGCCGCGAGCCAGGAAGTCGATCGATGCGATGTTGACCGTCGCCTTGCCGGGAACGATCTCTCCGTTCTCGATGAGAACCGTCCCGTCATCGAGTATGACGGATTGGATCCGCTTTCCCGGGGTGAGCACGAACCCTGCTCCGTTCACAGCCTGCGCCTGCTCCTGCGGGTTGTAGACCATCGAGAAGCCGGCAATCTGGGCGAAACGGCCCGTACCGCCAGCAGGATTGTCGACCTGGGACACCGCGTTCTCCAGGATCTCCTTGAACTGGGCGACCGGTACGTTCTCGATCATCGCAAGGAAGTTCGGGAACGGCACCATCGAGAACGTGTCGAGCACAGTCACGTTGCCCGCGGGGAGGATGTTGTTGTTCCTGATGCCACCGCCGTTGGTCAGCGCGACGTCAGGCATCCCGACTCCGAAGTCATCCGCGAGATCCGACGCCATCCAGAGCTGCGAATCGGCGATCAGGTTCCCCTGATTGGTCTCCATGAACCGGATCGAGTCCCGTCGACCGTCGAGCGGAACCTCACTCGTAGCCGCGATGTCGGCCTGGAGAACCGACAGACCCGCGACGACGGGCTCGATGACGTACTTCTCCATGTCGGCGTCGTTTCCTGCGGCTGTCGAGACGACGAGCGGACCGCTGTCCGGTCCGATCCCGACCACGGCGCCGTCGGAGTCGAATCCGACCTGTAGCTGTCCGAGGTACTTGTACTCGCCGGATGTCGTCACGATCGGCACGTACACACCTGCTTCGTCCTGCTGCCACAACGGATACGCCCCGAAGACGGACTCCTCGTCACCCGGTATCAGGGCATCGCCGGTATTCGCGAGGAGCTCGTCACCACCACCTGCGATCACGACGTCCACACCGGTCACCTGCGAGACGAGTTGCATCTCGAGGCCGATGTTCTGGAGGTGGCTCGTGAGGATGATCTTGTCCACGTTGAAGGGTGGTGCGGACAACGCTGCGACCTGGGCTTCGACGACGCCCACGATGTCCGCGTCGATCACGACATTGCGGGGACTCGAGATGGATGCCAGGCTGGTCGTCTGCAGTCCGATGATTCCGATGGACTCCGCTCCCACGGTCACCACCGTGCTCTTCGCCAGTGGTCTGTTCGGATCGACGCTCGTCGTGATCGGTCCGAGCGGATCGACGAGAGCCGATAGCGAAGGCTCACCCGAGAAGTCGAGGTTCGCCGACACGTAGGGGGGAACGGTCCATGTGCCCGCGTACGGTGGCGCAGGAATCGTCGGGGGAGTGAGGTATCCGGCGATGAAGTCCGCCAGGACATCCGGTCCGAAGTCGAAGTCGTGATTGCCGAGGTTCACGGCGTCGTAGCCGATCAGCCCCATTGCGATCGTGTCGTACATCGGCTCACCGGTATCGCTCCTGTGTACGAGGCCCAGGTTGAACTCGGGACCCGCGAGGAAGTTGTCCCCGGATGAGATCATGACGGAGTTCGTCGCTGCAGCCCTCTGTGTGTCGACGAGTGCCTTGAACCTTGCGGCACCGCCGTATTCCTCGCGCCCGACACCGGCATTGATGAGCCGTGACTCACCGTCGTTGTTGTGGAGGATCGTGAGTTGGAACGCAGCGCCGGCATAGTCATCCGGTGGGTCGGCCTGGGCGGGGGGGGCAGCAAACAGGAGAGCTGCCAGGACTGCGACAAGGACGACGATCGTCGGAGCCCGCGACGTGCGGGGATGTGCGTGGTGGAGCATGGCTCCTCCTTCGTATCGAGCGCCAGTGAATTCCCGTTCGGTGCAGACCGCATGTCGCTCCCACGTGTCACTCCTTTCGAGAGTGGAGCGGCCACGGCGCATCGAAGGCGCACCTCCAACCGTACACGTCGCCAGTGTCGGCTGAGGCACGACATCGGATCGGTCGACGTGTGGCCTCCTCCCGACCGCCATCGTCATGTGACACAATGTGGTGGCCACCCCTTCGGCAGCATGGAGGCGATCATGGGCAACAAGGACAAACGCGGCGACCGGAGCCGGAAGGCGCCCGCCAAGGGTCTGAAGGAGAAGCGGATCGACAAGAAGGCCAAGAAGACCGGACACACGGCGGGTTCCAACCAGTCCGTGGACAAGACCTTCGGACACTGACCACACGGTCAACCCGTAGGCGGTCACGGGTCGCGGGGACTCGCCGGAGCAACCGCTCGGGCGGGCAGCGCGGTCAGGGTCCATGGTGTACCCCGGTTCCCCGGTTACATTGGCTCGCTGGAGAGCCAGGGGATCCCGTGACGGAACTCGACCCATATCACAGGACGGTACGCGATCTGTCCGAGCGGATCGTCGAGGCGCAGAGACCGATTCGTGTACTCGCTGCCATCAATTGGCACGATGGCATCAAGGACGCATTCTTCTCCTCGGGGTTCAAGGAGCAACCCCGGATCGACCACGACTACTACGAGTCGATACCCCTCATGTTCGATCCGGCGGGGACGCGGGAGGAGTTCCGTGTCATCAAGGCGGACATCGTCGCCGAACTGGGCCCTGTTTCGGCCGCAGGGGAGATGATGCGCTTCATGTGCGACCAGTTCCGGCTCACGCTCGACATGCTCGAAGCGCGGGGGACGGATCAGTTCTCATCCATCAGCAACGTCCTGTACGGAACGCCGAACGACGTCTTCCACGCAGGCGGGCCGACGGTGTCGGACGTCGCCGCACAGATGCGCTCGGTGTTGTCGGGCCTCCAGGTCCAGACGGCAGGGGAGCGCGATCGGCGGTCGATCACGGGCCCGGAAGCCGTCGGAATCCTCCAGGCGATGGTCGACGCCTCCATGGGACTCGGCATGGTCGAGGTGCGGCCGGACGACCAGATCGTCGCCGATGCTGCCGCCGGGAGCGACTACATCAAGATTCGGCAGGACAAGATGTTCTCGCAGAGGGACCTCGCCGTCCTGGAGGCGCACGAGGCATGGGTCCATGTCGGGACGACCCAGAACGGCCTGGCCCAACCGACGTGCACATTCCTCGGAAAGGCAGCGCCGAGAACCACGGTCACCCAGGAGGGTCTCGCCGTCCTCACCGAGATGCTCAACATGCGCAGCCATCCGCGCCGAATCACGAAGTTGATGCACCGCATCGAAGCGATCGAGGCCGCGTCGAGCGGTGCAGCATTCACTGAGGTGTTCGAGATGATGCGGACCGACGGTCTTTCGGAGAACGAGGCGTGGACTGCGACCAGCCGCACGTTCAGGGGGAGCCTCCCGGAGAGTGGGCCATTCACGAAGGATCTGGGGTACGCCAAGGGCCTCGTCCTCACACTCCTGTACGTGAGGCTTGCGATCGAGCTCGGCAAGACCGAGCGCATCCCCCTCCTGTTCTGCGGGAAGATCGACCTCCTCGACATGGGTGCCCTTCGCGACCTCTACGACGAGGGACTCGTCGATGCGCCGCGATTCATACCACCCCCCTTCGACGACATCCCCGCGCTCGCCTCATCCCTCAGCCTTGGGGGATTCAACGCGCTCCTCGATTGGGATCGACTGGAATCGGACTACGCCCGCCTGATGTGACGTCCGCACCATGCGCTCCCATCGTGGAGTCACGGCGATCCGCCACCTCTACGCTTGCGCCGATGGCTCCCCATGTAGTCGACCCACCGGATTACGAACCGCTCGGGACCGTCGACTACTCGCGCAAATGGTTCGTGCTCACTGCGATTGCCATGGCGATCCTCCTCGGGACGATCGACGGCTCGATCGTCAATGTCGCACTGCCGACGCTCGCCGAGGAGTTCGGAACGACGTTCGGGGTGGTCCAATGGGTCTCGCTCGGATACCTCCTCACCCAGGCGACTCTGACCCTCGGATTCGGCAGGCTCGGCGACATGGTGGGCAAGAAACCGATCTTCACGGCAGGGTTCGCCGTCTTCACAGCGTTCTCAGTCTTTGCGGGACTCGCCCCGACCATCGAGCTCCTCATCCTTGCGAGGGTCTTCCAGGCCGTTGGGGCCGCCATGATCTTCGCGCTCGGCTTCGCGATCACGACGGAGGCCTTCCCGCCGACCGAACGCGGGAAGGCACTCGGCATCAACGGGGCGATGGTCTCGATCGGGATCATCGCAGGGCCGGTGCTCGGAGGCCTGCTGATCGACGTCGCCTCCTGGCGCCTGATATTCCTCGTCAACCTCCCGGTCGGGATCATTGGCACCTTCACGGCGATCCGCTTCGTACCGAACACCCGTCCACGGGCTTCCCAGCGGTTCGACTGGGCAGGTGCAGGCGCCTTCTTCATCGCCTTCCTGAGCCTCCTCGTCGGGTTGACCCTGTCCCAGGAAGCCGGGCTCGGCGATCCACTCGTCATCGGTGCGATCATCGTGTCGATCCTCGCATTCGTCGCATTCGTCGCCATCGAGCGGACAACGGCCCAACCGATGGTCGATCTGTCCCTCTTCTCGAACCGTGATCTGTCGTCGGGCCTGCTCGTCGGGTTCCTGCAATTCGTTGCCATCTCGGGCTTGTTCCTCGTCCTTCCGTTCTACCTCGACAACGTTCTCGGGTTCTCGACACGACAGGTCGGGCTGCTTCTCGCATCGATCCCGATCAGCCTCGGGATCCTGGCTCCCCTGTCGGGGTCGCTGTCGGACCGCCTCGGAACCCGCAGGGTCACGACGGCGGGGCTCGTCGTCACCGCAGCAGGTTTCACCCTTGCTGCGATCCTGTTCGACACGGACACGACGGCAACCCAGTTCGTCGCAGCTGGTCTCGTCATCGGTGCGGGGTTCGGCGTGTTCCAATCCCCGAACAACAGCGCGATCCTCGGGGCCGTACCCGCGGGGCGCCTCGGCATCACGAGCGGCATGCTGACGATCAACCGCATCACAGGGCAGATCGTCGGTATCGCGGTACTCGGAACGCTGTGGGCAGGTCGTACGACCGCCTATGCAGGAGGGGGGACAGCGGAGTCGGCTGGGCCCGCGGCACAGGCGGCCGGATTGCGCGACACCCTCATCGTGAGCGTGATCCTCACGCTGATCGCCGTGGGGATCGCGGTCAAGGGGTGGCGGCGTGAGCGTCGAGGAGGCATCGCGACGGCACTCGAGCCATCGGTGCCGCAATGACGACTCCCGCGTTCGGGCGGTTCGACCACGACTAGCGTGGGGAGGGTGAACCACCCCATGACCACGATGCTCCATGGCACGGTCGAGATGCCCATGCACGGCCTCGGCGTCTTCAAGGTCGAGGACGGCGCCACGGTCATCGACGCGGTGCTCTGGGCACTCGAGGCCGGGTATCGCCTCATCGACACGGCGGCCATCTACCGCAACGAGAAGGGCGTCGGTGAGGCGATCAGGCGCTCAGGGCTCCCACGGACCGAAGTGTTCGTCACCACCAAACTCTGGAACACTGCACAGGGATACGAGTCGGCCCTCGACGCACTCGATGGGAGCCTCCAGACGCTCGGGTTCGACTACATCGACCTCTACCTCATCCACTGGCCGAAACCTCAGCACACTGCTGCGTCGTGGCGTGCATTGGAGAAACTCCAATCGGAGGGGTTCACCCGAGCCATCGGCGTCTCGAACTTCGAGCGCCACCACCTCGATGAGCTGATGGCAGCGGCATCCGTTGCACCATCGGTGAATCAGGTCGAGCTCCACCCCCACCTCCAGCAGCACGACGTACGAGAGGCGTGCAGGGACCTCGGCATCGTTCCCCAGGCATGGAGCCCCCTCAAACAGGGCCAGATGGTCAATGATCCTGTCATCACAGGGATCGCTCGCTCGAACGGGAGGACCCCTGCCCAGGTCGTGCTCAGATGGCAACTCCAGGAGGGGATCGCCACGATCCCGAAGTCCATCACGAGGGACCGCATCGTGGAGAACGGCGATGTCTTCGACTTCACGCTGACCGACGCGGAGATGAGCCAGCTTCGCTCACTCGATCGTGACGAACGTGTCGGTCCACACCCCGATCACATCACGTTCTGAACGCCTGCTCGCCGGAACGGCGCGGTGGCGACGGCGGTGGATGCCGATACGCTCGGTGTCGTTACCATCAACAGCCACCGACGAGGACGACGGATGACCTGGACACCTGACAGCTGGCGCACGAAGCACGCGGACCAGCAGCCGACATACCCGGATCCGGACGCGCTCGCAGACGTCGAGAAGCAGATCGCATCGTCCCCTCCGCTCGTCTTCGCCGGCGAGGCGAGACGGCTCCGCGCCCAGCTGCGCGCGGTGGCCACGGGCGACGCATTCCTGCTCCAGGGGGGCGACTGCGCCGAGGCGTTCGCAGAGTTCCACGTCGATACGATCCGCGACTCGTTCAAGGTGATGCTCCAGATGGCCGTGGTGCTGACGTATGGAGCAGCCCTTCCGGTGATCAAGGTCGGACGCATGGCGGGCCAGTTCGCCAAGCCACGCTCGGATGACTTCGAGGTCCAGGACGGCGTTGCGCTTCCGAGCTACCGCGGGGACATCGTCAACGGCATCGCCTTCGACGCCGAGGCCCGCATGCCGGACCCGGAACGCCAACTCAAGGCCTATTACCAGTCTGCCCTGACGCTCAACATCCTGAGGGCCTTCTCGTCAGGAGGCATGGCCGACCTCGAGAAGGTCCATCGCTGGAACCTCGAGTTCATCAAGGACACCCCCCAGAGCGAACGGTACGAGGCCCTCGCGCGCGACATCGACCAGACCCTGGCCTTCATGCGTGCGATCGGGCTCACGGCGGAAACCGCCCCCCAGCTCGCCGAGACGGACATCTACACGAGCCACGAGGCACTGCTTCCCGGATACGAGGAGGCCCTGATCAGGGTGGACTCGTTGAGCGGGGACTACTACGCAACGTCTGCGCACATGCTGTGGATCGGCGATCGGACGAGGCAGGTCGACGGTGCCCATGTCGAGCTCCTGCGCGGGGTGGGGAATCCCATCGGGCTCAAGTGCGGGCCGTCGCTGACGACGGAGGACCTCGTCAGGCTCGTGTCGATCCTCGACCCTGAGAACGACCCGGGTCGTCTCACGCTCATCACGCGTCACGGGGCCGACCAGGTGGAGCGCTACCTTCCTCCGCTCATCGATGCGGTCCAGAGGGAGGGGTTCGAGGTCGTGTGGTCGTGCGACCCGATGCATGCCAACACGATCATCTCGTCGAACGGCTACAAGACGCGCCCCTTCGAGAAGGTCGCACGGGAGGTCGAATCGTTCTTCGAGGTCCATCGCAGCCACGGAACGCACGCAGGAGGTGTGCACTTCGAGATGACGGGCAAGAACGTCACCGAGTGCACCGGTGGTTCGGCCCGCATCGACGAGGAGAACCTCTCCGATCGCTATCACACCCATTGCGATCCGCGCCTCAACGCGAGTCAGGCGCTCGAACTCGCCTTCATCATCGCCGATCAACTCAAGAAGGCTCGCCCCTCGGCGACCTGACCGACCGTGCCCAGCGTCGACATCGGAATCGAGCTCGGCGGAACGAAGATCGTCATCGGGTCAAGTGTGGGCGACAAGACCCTCACCGATCGCATCCGCATCGAAACGACGACGCCGGATGAGACGTTCCCGAGGATCGCTGAGGCCATCGACGCCATACGTGCGACGAATGGGATTGCTGCGATCGGGATCGGAACCTTCGGACCCGTCGACCTGCGTCGAGGATCGCCGACGTTCGGCTCCATCATGGCGACGCCGAAGCCTCACTGGTCATGGGCAGACGTGGTCGGACGGATCATCGGCACGAGGGATGTCCCATTCGCCATCGATACGGACGTGAACGTCGCGCTGCGCGCAGAAGTCATCTGGGGTGCGGCGAAGGCGAGTACTGCCGCATACCTGACCGTCGGAACCGGCATCGGTGGTGGAGTGTGGGTCGACGGCGGCGTCGTGAGGGGCGCCAACCATCCCGAGATCGGGCACATGCTCGTGCCGCGTCGAGATGACGACGAGTTCCCGGGGTCGTGCCCGTTCCACGATGCGTGCCTCGAAGGCCTCGCATCCGGAACGGCGTTGGCCACTCGATTCGGGACGATGCCGGAGACGATGTCCACCGACCAGAAGGATCGGGCATCGGACCTTGCTGCGCACTATCTGGCAGTCGGCATCGTCGGCCTGATCTCCGTGGTACCCGTAGAGGTGGTTGTGATCGGAGGGGGAGTGGCCCATCTGCCCGGCTTCCACCAGAGGGTGACAGCGTCGCTCGAGCGCCTTGCCGGGCGGTACCCGACGGTTCCGTACGGTGAGGGGGGACCGCTGATCGTTCCTCCGTCACTTGGGGACGATGCGGGCGTGGTCGGTGCGATCGAACTCGCTAGGCGCGCAAGGTCAGGATCGGCAACGACATCAAGATGATCGATCCGGCGATCAGGAGCACCACGCCGAAACCGAGCACGAACACCCGGTTGCGTATCCGGACGAGCTTGGAGCTCACGCCGGCGAAGAAGAGCACGGATGCGAACAAGACCATGGTGAACACGTAGTTGTCACCGTTCTGGTTCGCGGCCCTCGCGAGCCCAGCCGACGCGTCCGCCGCCACGGCGAGCCGATCCGCCTCGATGCGATCCCGGAGGACGTACAGGGGATCGCCATTGTCGTCGGTCATCACGAACGGCGAGGTGGGGGCGTCAGGGTTGTTCACGGGATCGGTTCCGATCCACGCATCGACAACTGGCCTGAACTCGTCCCTGAATCGGTTGTAGATGAAGCCCGACGGCGTTCCTGGTGTCGGCTCGTACGAACCGTCCG
>CAZYGP010000005.1:0-367 GCA_964647265.1 uncultured Acidimicrobiaceae bacterium
GGTGGTTTGTCCGAAACCGCCGGAGGCATGGGGCTCGATCACCCCCGAGGTGCCCACCTCATCGACAGGGAGCGCAGCGACCTCGGCTGCCGTCATGGGGCGAAGGGGACGGTCGAGGACCTGTCCACCTGCCACGGCGACGGCGCCCGAGGCCACCAACCCTGCGCCTACGGCTGCAGCGAGCCAGCCGGCGACCAGGAGGAGTCTCTGCCGCAATGTCGTCATCGTCCACACTCCGGGGTTTCCGCGTACCCAACAACATGTTAAGGAGTTGCTAAGGTGGGCGCCACCTGCTTTGCTACCGCCGTGGCCGCAGTCGTGATCATCGAGGAAGATCAACGGATCCGTGAGCTGATGGCACGGGTCC